>CAZTMR010000009.1:0-49937 GCA_964615345.1 uncultured Dehalococcoidaceae bacterium
TGAAGAGACGTAAAATAAACCGCTTCGGTACAAATTTTGGTAAAGATGGGTTAGCAGCACAGATCAACCAAGAACTTGCTCCCTATATGTTTAAACAATAAACAGGTCAAGGGAATTCTAAATATTATTTCTATTTCAGCGAACCCAAACATTCTCGAACTCTTTTTCAAACGTAACTAATTCTAAAGGAATAGAAACCTTAACACCCAGCTTACCATCAGTTGCCGTATCAGGCGTACCGGTGTCCCCCAATCACCGGAGAAGCTGTCTGTTTTTTCCTTGGCTGTCAGTCGTATTCTGACAAAACCATATGTTTGTGATAAGATTACCTGGGAACCATGAGGAAAGACACGAGGACATATCTGACTCCCTTACAAGATAAGCACATTGCTCGTTACATGGCGCTTTCCGATGACCCCGAGCTAATCAAAACTATGGGATGGAAGCCATTTGAAGCGAACGAGAAGGAAAGGTTTATCCATTTTTTACATCAATTGTCCTTACCTTATCTGAATAACGGAGTAGCAATAGTATTCAGCGTAATCAGCTCTGCTGATGATAGGCCAATCGGCTTTGCATCAATAAAGGGAATAAACGCATTGGAACTCCGCGCCGAGGTGGGGATTGCAATCATGGAAAAGAAATATCGTGAACACGGATATGGCACCGAGGCATTACGACAATTAATCGAATACGCCTTCAACATACTCGGGCTCAAGCGCCTTGGTTTAACAGTTTTTCCCGGTAATCAAAGAGCTAAACGCGTTTATGAAAAATCAGGTTTTCAGCAAACAGATGTCCTCAAAAACTCCTGGCCTCTTCCCGATGGTAACTACGCTGACATGCTGGTTATGGTGCTATCACGTGGCAACTATCTTAAAACAACGCTATGACGCTCAATTTTACCGGCATTTCATCTTAAACAAAAGGGAAACGGTATCAAAAATCCATACCCTCCGGTGGACAAACATCCCCTTTTTCTGTCATAAAAAGAGAGCCGGGCTCAGACAACCCGATTAAGAAGTAAAGGAGAAAAGCAATGCTGGATAAAGACCGCAGGGAGCGCCTGCACTGGATTTACCGGGCGGAAGGAGTGGAGGACCTGGAAAACAGGTATGACCTCTGGGCCAGAGAGTATGACCAGGACGTGGCCAGCTATGGTTACAAAGTTCCCGGGGTGCTGGCCGGCTTTCTGGGGAGATACGTCCGCCCCGAAGACGGCACCCTTCTCGATGCCGGCGCCGGCACCGGTATCATGGGCGAGATAATGTCCCTGCTCGGGTACCCGGAACTGGTGGCCATGGACCTCTCCCGGGGAATGCTGGAAGTGGCCGAGCAAAAAGGCGTTTACCGGGAGGTGCGCCGCATGGTGATGGGAGAGCACCTGGACTTCCCCGACGAGAAATTCGCCGGGACGCTGGCGGTGGGCGTACTGAGCGTGGGGCACGCCCCGCCGGACTCGTTCGACGAGCTGGTGCGGTGCACCCGCGCCGGAGGCTATATTATCTTCAGTGTCCGCGCAGACGCCGAAGGTTTCCGGGAAAAACAGGACGAACTGGAGCGGGCGGGGAAATGGCGGCTTACCGAAGAAACGGCTCCCTTCGTCTCTCTGCCGCTGGGAGAGCCGGACATCAAGCACAAAATCTTCGTTTACCGCGTGAAATAGAATGAACGGGAAGCAGCCAGAGGAGTGAGACCGCAGCCGGTACCCCTGCTCCCGGCAATGGAGGAGAGCTAATCATGAATTCGTGGGAAGCAATCGTCAATATGATAAAAGCGGAGGGAGTCGAGTATATCTTCGGCATCGGGGACTCCGGGCTGCAGCTTTATGCGGAAAAGATAGACGGTATCCGGAACGTTAATCTGCGCTACGAGGGTTCGGCTCCGTTCCTGACGATGGCTTACGCCAGGCTGAGCGGCCGGCCCGGGGTATGCACCGCCAGCAAGGGACCGGGGACGGCCAACCTGGTTCCGGGAGTACTGGAAGCGTATACCGGGTGCTCGCCACTGGTGATAATCTGCGCGGCCGCCTCCCAGAGAACTTCCGGCATGGGAGATTTTCAGGAGTCAGACCAGATAGCCATGATGAAACCGGTGACCAAGTGGAGCGCTCGCATCCCCTACGCCGACAGGATTCCCTGGTTCATCCGGCGCGCTTTTTCCATCGCGGCCAACGGCCAGCCGGGGCCCGTTTTCCTGGAAATGCCCTACGACGTAAGCGGCAAGACGCGCTGGGAGCTGAACGATATCGGGAACCCGTCCTATATGCCGTCGCGGAGAGTGCGCAGCGGCGCGGACCCGGCCCTGATTACGGAAGCAACCAGGCTACTTCTGGAAGCGAAAAGGCCGGTGGCCGTTTCCGGTAACGGCACAGTGCTGTCCGGAGCGTCCGTGAAATTCCAGCGATTTATCGAAGCGCGGGGAATCCCGTTTCTGACCACTCCGGGAGGAAGGGGGATTTTACCGGAGACCCACCCCCTGGCGCTGGGCGTCTGCGGTTTTTACCGCACCAGGGTGGGGAAAGAGGTCTACTCCGATGCCGACCTGGTGCTGACCGTGGGCACCCGGAACGAGGGTTACTCCACGCACCAGTGGCACGATTTTCCGGAAGGTGCCCGTTTCATCCAGATAGACATCAGCGAGATGGAGATAGGACGTAACTGGATACCGGACGTCGGGATTGTCGGTGATGCCAGCCTGGTTCTGGGGCAGCTAACGAAAGCGATAGAGCAGCAGGCCGGCACGGGTAAAGATTTCCGGGAGATGCCCCGGGTCAGGGAGATCCTGAAGGCGAAAGAAGCTTACCAGGAAGAAGTGGCAGCAGAATGCCGGGTGGAAGAAACGCCGCTTCCGGCCAGGCGCGCTGTATACGAACTGAGCCGCATCTTCGGCGGGAACACCGTTTTGGTCAGCGAAAACGGGTCGCAGGACACCTGGTCATACTGCTACCCCTATTTTACGGTGCAGGAAGGCTCGGAGTGCGTGCCGGTTGCGGAACAGACCTGTATGGGGATGGGCGTCGTCGGGGCAATCGCCGCCAAACTGGTCCGGCCGGAGAAAAACGTGGTCTGCGTTACCGGGGACGGCGCTTTTCAGATGTATATGAAAGAAGTGCCCACTGCCACCCAGTATGGCGCCGGCTGCACCTGGCTGGTGCTGAACAACTCCGCGTTCGGCTGGGTAAAGCACCACCAGATGACGGCGGCCGGCTGGAATACGAGCAGTTTCCAGGTGCAGCCGGATTTTGTGAAGTGGGCAGAGGCCTGCCGGTGCTACGGACGGAGGGTGGAAACAGCCGCCGGAATCAAGCCGGCCCTGGAAGCAGCGCTGGAAGCCAACAAGAAGGGGCAACCCGCCGTTATCGATGTGGCAGTGGGGCTAGATATGTCTCACTTTGCGCGGGCGGTGTGAGGAGGGTGAGGAAAAGGGGCGGTGACGACCGGACGGCCGCCAAAAGCCTTTTGCCGCCCGAGTGTGACTTAAGTCGTACCCCCGGCCGGTATCTATCCCGTATGATGAGACCATAATGAAGTTATGGCAAACAATAGTACGGCTGCCGCTTATTTTTAGCCTGCTAATATTATTTAGCGCCGGCTGCGCGCAAATGGAAGAGACTCCGGAGCCACCGCCGTCACCGGAGGCAGAAGCGGAAGGTCCCGGCTGGGAAGTAACCGAAACGCTGATTACGGAAATCGATATGTCGGGCGTTTTTAGCCTTTCCGCGGTCAGCCCGGATGCGCGGCGCTTTGGCTATCCGACCGAGGTAGGGCCCAAGATGCTGATGGTGGTGGACGGGGAAAGAGGCAAGGAGTATACCGGCGTCTGGTCCGAGCCCGTGTTCAGTCCGGACAGCCAGCGGGTGGCCTATGTGGCAGCGATAGAAGACGACTGGTTCGTGGTGGTGAACGGCGAGGAAGGAACGGCTTATGATTACATCCGCTCGCTACCCATTTTCAGTCCGGACAGCCGGAAGGTAGCTTACGTGGCCGAGCTGGGTGAGGACCAGTTGATGGTAAACAACGGGAAAGAGGGCAAGCGATACGATGAAGTGATAACCCGCTTCCCGGATTTCAACCCTTTCAGCCCGGATAGTCAGCGCTTCGCCTATACCGCCCGGTCCGGGGGCGGAGATTTTATCGTCCTGGACGGCACCGAAGGAAAGCGATACGATTTCATCGGTGAGGCGCCTACCTTCAGCCCGGACAGCCAGCGCATCGCGCACGCCGCCAGAATCGATGGCGAATGGGCCGTAGTCGTTGACGGTATAAGCGGCAACCGGCACCAGGTTGTTATTTCGCCACCGGTTTTCAGTCCGGACAGCCAGCGGGTGGCCTACCTGGCGAAAGAAGGGGACCAGAAATTCGTCGTCGTCGATGGCGAAGAAGGCAAACGCTATGATGACATCACGGCGGGGATCCCCGTACTCGGTTTCTTCAGTCCGGACAGCCGGCGCACCGCTTACGCCGCGCGCCAGGGAGATAAAGAGTTCGCCGTAATCGACGGGACGGAAGGGAAGGAACACGAATCAGTCCGGTTACCTGTATTCAGCCCGGACAGCCAGCGGGTGGCCTACGCGGTCGAAGAGAACGGCGCGCAATTTATGGTTATCGACGGCCAGGAGGGCAAGCGATACCGGGAAGTTTCCCGGCCTGTATTCAGCCCGGACAGCCAGCGGGTGGCCTACATCGCCCGGGACGCAGACGGGCAGTTCGCCGTGGTGGACAGAGAAGAAGGCGAGCATTACGATGCCGCGGAGACGCCGGTTTTCAGCCCGGACAGCCAGCGGGTGGCCTACATCGCCCGGGACGATATGCTCCAGTTCATCGTCGTCGACGGCAAGGAGGGCCCGCCGTATGATACCAATCTGTCCAGCGTGGAAATCATCTTTGATTCCCCGGACAGCCTGCACCACATCGGCAAGTTCGGCACGCTTATCTACCTGATAGAAATCGACCTGTAAACCACCTGCCGGGCGCGCGGCATTATTTCCCAGCGGCGAGCGGGCGCTCCGGTTGCATTTTCAGCGTCAACGGGGTTATTATGCAGCAGATAACCCCGTCCTGACCGGCGGAAGGACATAAGGGAGGGCCAGCGATGATAGAGCGGGTACACGAACATATTATCTCCGAACTCCAGCAGAACACGCGCACGGACACGATTTTTATCGTGGCGGCGATTCTACTCAATCTGCTGACGCTGGGCATAAACTCCGGCGTGGCCCTGGGAGCGGACGATAGGGACGGGACAACGTGGACAGTGTTTTTTACCTTCATCGCCCTTCTGATTGTAATCAACTTCGTGGTCGAAGTGGGCCTGCTGAAGGGCAAACAGACCAGGATAAAGCTAATCAGCGGGCTGCTGAAAATGTATAAAGACCAGGGCGTGGAAGGCTATTACGACGCTTCCCTGCTGAGCAACTACACCACGCGGTATAATCTTTTCATGCTGGTGGTCATTTTCACCGGCCTGACCGCCATGATTGTGCCGCTCATCCTGATAACGTAACGTTCTCCTGACGTGCGCCCGCAGTAAAGCAGTTACCTTTTTCTATGGCGAGGCAAAGGATAGTCAGGTTATAGAGAAGCCGTTCGAGAAGAGCTTAAGGACATCAACCAGCATCCATCACAGGCCCCTTGAAAACCTGCCGGTCAGCCGTGTTTCCCGTATCTGGATTTCAGCGCCAGCAGCAAGATAATCTGTAACGTGTTAACCGTGCGAAAAAATTTTACCGGCGACAGGTCAAAATAAAAACCGTAGCCGGTCCACAAGACGCATCCCGGCGGCAGGACGGAAGTAAAGACGGCACTTACCTCACGGATGCTTTTCAGTTTCACCAGGCGTGTCAGTTGCGAAACAAAGCCGGACGAAATCAACGCGCCAGCAATCAGAGCACAAGATTTCCAGATTCCACAGGCATACCCCGGTTTTCCCGTCAAGGCTATCAGCCGAAGCGAGTGCGCGGCACGCGGCAGCACACACTCTCTTTCCGGGCTACCAGAGATAGTAGTAGCCGTCCCGTCTCAGTACCTCGAACGGGGAACCGAAGAGGCGGGAGAGAGACGCCGAGGTGAGTATCTCTTCCTTGGGCCCGTCCGCAAAGACGCGGCCTTGCTTGAGGGTAATCACCCGCGTAATTTCGGGGATGATATCGGAGAGCTGGTGCGTCACCATGATAATACTGGTCCCCTCGCCGGCGATTTTGCGCATTATCTTGCGCAGCTCGTAGGTGGCGTGAAGGTCCAGGCTCGAGCTCGGCTCATCGAGCACCAGGGTATCCGGGTCGTGCACCAGCGCCCGGCCGATGAGTATACGCCGCGCTTCGCCGGTGGACATCTGATTGGTACGGCGGTCAGACAGGTGCCGGATTTCCAGCAGTTCCATCACCTCGTCCACCTTCCGCTCCATGGCCGGGGTTACTTTGTGGTGCGGCCAGATGCCGATGCTGCTGAAAAATCCGGAGAGCATAATCCGGCGCCCGCTGAAATTACCGGTGCAGATACTGACCAGGTCACTGGAGACGATACCCAGATGGTTCCGCAGGTCAAAGACGTTCCAGTCTTCTCTCCCCAGGATGCGCAGAGAGGAGTGCGGTATCCCGGCGTGGGGATAGTATTCATGGGTGATAGTCTTGATAAAAGAGGACTTCCCCGAACCGTTAGGTCCCAGGACAGCCACGTGCTCCCCCTGGCCAATCTCCAGGTTTATCCGGTCCAGCATAGTGTGACCGTCCCGGCTTACCGTGACGTTACGGTATTCCAGCAGCGGCGGCTTTTCCGGTTGATGAGACAATGATATTTCTTCCCTTTCCATACTATCGAAAAATACGGCGTTATGTTCACCGCAGGACCTATTTTTCGAATGGCCCGCTTCCCGGCGCATTTGCCGTTCACCGGGAGCAGCTCCAGACGTTTGCCTGAACGAGGCTACTGGCCGGAAAAGTTTCCGGCCCGTTCCGCCACCGTTACCGGCAATAAACGTTTCAGCGGGGGCGCTGGAGCAGCTCGATGAGCTCACCGTCCGGGGTGAGGAAGAAGGATATCCTGGTACCGGAAGGCAGCGCCGTGACATCCTGCACGAACTCCACGCCCATTGCTTTCAGTTCCGTTACGGCTGCTTCAATGTTATCAGTCTGTATCCCGTAGTGTTCCAGGCCACAGCCATCGGGCAGGGTATTGGGCGCCAGCGGTTTGGGGCGGGGATTGGAAATCTTGATGGTCACCTCGTCGTTACCCAGGATGCGGGTCAGCAGGAGACGTCCGTCCGGCAGTGTTTCGTCCTCTTTTTTCGCCGCGAAGGCTTTTTCATAAAAGCCGGCCGTTTTCACCGGGTCTTTACTCACCAGGTGAACGTGGTCCATCCAGTAGTTGGGCATGGGAACCCTCCTTCGCCGCAGATTCAGGTGTCATTTTAGCTATTCTAGCTACCCGCGCAGGCGGCGTCAAGACCATACCTGGAGTCTGAAGCTTGACCAGACCCGCCGGTTAAAAGCCAGGGACAGTGCCCGGACGGAAGTCCGGCCAGATAAAACACACCCTGCCATTTCTGGAAAAGACCCGAACCGGCCAGAGACCTGATTTTACCTTACCGGGACTACTTTCTAGCTATCTTTGACACCCAGGTCTTTCAGATAGTCAATGGCGTCCTGGATGATGATTATCTTCTCCGCGTCTTCGTCCGGAATCTCCACTTTCTGATCGGAACTGCTGAATTCCTCTTCCAGAGACATAATCAGCTCGACCAGGTCCAGAGAGTCCGCTCCCAAATCTTCAACAAAACTGGCCGTTGGAACTACATCCGCCTCATCCGCCCCCAGTTGTTCGACAACCAGCGGTTTGATACGTTCAAAGATTGTCGCCACGTTTTGTTTCCCCCTTTCCCAGGTACTTCAAGAATTATTTATTTACCGGTATCAGCAAGAGCGCTCACCGAACCGAGCACTCCATTGACAAACTTTGGCGAATTATCGCTGCCGAACTTTTTGGCCAGTTCAACCGCTTCATTAATGGCAATTTTAACGGATACTTCATTATTAAACAAAATCTCAAAGATTGCAAGTCTGAGTATATTGCGGTCAATCACGGCTATCTGTTGCAGCGGCCAGGAAGTGGCGAAGCTCCGGATATAGTCATCAATTTCTTCCCGGTGCTGCGTCACTCCGCACACCAGGTCCCGGGCGAAGCGGCCTTTTGCCTCAGACAGTTCCTGCCAGGAAAGCAGCCCGTCCAACACCGCTTCCGCATCGTGCCGCGTCAGGTCTATCTCATAAAGCGCCTGCAGAGCCACGACCCTGGCTTTACGTCTCGTGCCGGTCACAGGTTTTTCCATAATCCAGATTATTATAGCACGCCGCCCGGCGTGCCAGCCAGCAACCGGGGGGTTACGGAGGGGAAATGACAGGGTGCGCCGGTCTCGGCGGCGTCTTTAGCTTGACACTCCGAAGCGTAGTTGCTAGACTCTTGGTGTCCCCGGTCAGTGCTCCCGGCACTTTCCGATGGCACGCGGGCGGGAGAAGATTACCGTGGCGAACAAAGTTGCGATTCTCTATCACCCCATGGTGGAGGTGACCTACGCCAAAGCCGTGGAGCTATATGATTTTCTGCATGCCCGCGGCGTCTCTGCCTGGCTGTGTTCCGCCTGGGAGGAAAAAGAGGCGCGGGCACAGTTAAACGGAACGGACCTTATCCTCAGCGTGGGTGGAGACGGTACTGTCCTGAGGTCAGCCCACGTGGCGCTGGCGGAGGCTATCCCCATCACCGGGATAAACCTGGGGCGTCTGGGTTTCATGACCGAGCTGGATACAGAGGAGGTTTTACGGGAATTACCCGCTCTCCTGAGCGGGAAGGGGTGGACCGACGAGCGGGCCATGCTCGAGGTGGAAGTTCCCGCTTCCCGCCAAGAGCCGGCCAGCACTTACCAGGCCCTGAATGACGTGGTTATGGGGCGAGGGGAGGTTTCCCGGCTGGTGCATATAGAAGCCAGTCTGGACGGGGAGACCGTAACTGATTACCGGGCGGACGCGGTTATCGTATCCACGGCCACGGGCAGCACCGGTTACGCGCTGGCGGCGGGAGGTCCCATCCTGCACCCTCGCTCCGCCGATTTTCTGATAGTTCCGGTAGCGGCGCACCAGGGCATGACTCACCCCCTGGTACTGCCGGCAGAGTCCTTTATCCAGTTACGCATTACCACGTTTCACCGGGGAGCGTTGAGCATCGACGGGCACATCAATCTGCCCCTGTCAGACGGTGATGTGGTAACGGTAAAGCGCAGCCCCCACACCACCCGCTTTTTGAGAGTTCACCCGGAGGCCGCGTTTTACCGCTCCCTCGAGCGGAAATTGAAAGGAAAGCGATAGGTTGAATTCAGCCGAAAAAGCCCGGATACAGGACGTGGTCCAGATGCACCAGCTCATCAACTCTTTCGCCAGCCGGGACGATATGCTGGGCCGGCCGCTGAGTGAGATATACGAAAACCTGCGGGACTACTTCGTCATCCGGGACGGTGACCGGGTAATCGCCTGCGCGGCGCTGCACATCAGCTGGTCAGACCTGGCCGAGATAAGAGCCGTGGCCGTTGCCGAGGAGTATCAGCACAAGGGCATCGGCGGGCAGCTGGTCAGGGCCTGCCTGGAAGAGGCCCGGTCTCTGGGCATCAGCACCGTTTTCTGCCTCACCTACCGTCCGGCTTTTTTCGAGAAGTTCGGCCTTTCCCGGGTAGAAAGGAGGGAACTGCCGCGCAAAGTCTGGACCGAGTGCTACCGCTGCCCCAAATTCCCGGACTGCGGAGAGGTAGCCCTGGTCGTCAAACTGGAGGATTGAACCCTGGAAGAAACTCTATCCAGCCGGCTGATCTACGAAGGTAAAATAGTCTCTCTCCGCGTGGACACGGTGCGTTCCGCCGGCGGCGGCCAGGCCAGCCGGGAAATCATCGAGCACGCCGATTGCGTGGCGATTGTCGCCGTCGACGCCGATGACAACATTCTGCTGGTCAGCCAGTTCCGCAAGGCGGTGGAGGCAGAGCTGCTGGAGATGCCGGCCGGAGGCGTCGACAAAGAGGAAGAACCGGAAGCAGCGGTCTGCCGGGAACTGCGCGAGGAGACCGGTTTTTTACCCCGCAAGGTGACCCGGCTGGGCGGTTTCTATTCTGCGCCCGGCTACTGCAATGAGTACCTCCACCTTTTCCTGGCCGAGGACCTTGTCTCCGACCCGCTACATGCCGAGGATACGGAGGAAATCAGTCTGGTGCCGGTACCGGTCTCACAGATATCAGAAATAGTCCGCTCCGGGCGCATCTGCGATAGCAAAAGCATCGCCGGGGTGGCCGTTTACCTGGACTACCACCGGGCCGAACAGAAAGACTAACAAAGCTTCGCAGACAGGTTGCGCCCTCCCAGCAGGTGCATATGGAGGTGAGGAACTACCTGCCCCCCTTCCCGGCCGCTGCTGATAATCAAGCGGTAACCGCTCTGCGAGACACCCTCCTGCCGGGCCAGCCGGTTGGCGACCGCGGCCATACGACCGATGAGCGGAGTGTCCTCGTCCGCCATAACGGCGAGCGATTCGATGTGCTTGCGGGGGATAACCAGGACGTGGGTGGGCGCCGCCGGATTAATATCACGAAAAGCGATTATCTCATCGTCCTGATGGAGAACATCGCTGGGGACCTCACCGGCCACAATCTGGCAAAAAACGCAGTCCATTCTCTATCTTCCTCCTTTCCGGTACCGGGCTTTCCCCTGCTGAAAAACGTCGTTGCCGCAGGCGTCATTGGCCACGATGGCCGGAAAGTCTGCTACGGCAAGCCTGCGGACAGCCTCGGTACCCAGGTCACCATAGGCGATTATTTCCGATTCCTTAATCGAACGGGAAAGCAGGGCACCAGCGCCCCCGATGGTGACGAAATAGACTGCCCGGTATTTCCGGAGGGCTTCCTTCACCGCCGGCGAACGTTCCCCTTTGCCAATCATCGCCTTCAGGCCGGCGGCCAGAAGGCGGGGAGTATAAGCATCCATCCGGCCGGAGGTGGTGGGGCCAGCGGAGCCGATAACCCGTCCGGGCCGGGCCGGGGTGGGGCCGACGTAATAGATGGTCTGCCCTTGCAGGTCAAAGGGCAGCTTCTCATTTTTATCCAGCGCTTCTACCATACGGCGATGCGCGGCGTCCCGCGCCGTGTAGACGGTCCCGGAAATCAGCACCGGAGTTCCCGCGGTCAGCTTTCCGATTGTTTCGTCATCGATGGGCGATGTGACCCGTATTCTTTCCATACTTACCACCCTATAACGTCACCTCTCCGCGACGGGCACTGTGGCACTGGAGATTGACCGCCACCGGCAGACTGGCGATGTGGGCCGGTCTGGCTTCAGCGTGCACCGCCAGGGCGGTGGTTGTACCGCCCAGTCCCAGAGGTCCGATACCCAGGTCATTAATCCGGGAGAGCACCTCTTTCTCCAGTGCGGCGGTCTCCGCATCGGCGGCGGGCTCCCCGAGGGGGCGCAGCAGCGTTTTTTTCGACAGCAGCATGGCACCGTCAGAGGTGGCGCCGATTCCCAATCCGACGATGAGCGGAGGGCAGGGGCTGCCGCCGGCTTCATCAACGGCCCTGACGGCAAAATCAATGACACCCTGCCGTCCGTCAGCCGGTTTGAGCATGACCAGACGGCTCATATTCTCGGAGCCAGCGCCCTTCAGCAATACAGCAATCTTCAGGTGATTGCCGGCGACTATCTCAGTATGAATAACCGGGGGAGTATTGTCCCCGGAGTTTATCCGGGCGGAAAAAGGTCTGACCACGACCGATTTGCGCAGGTAACCCAGCTCATATCCCCGTCTTACTCCTTCGGTGACCGCCCTGGCCAGGTCTCCGCCGGCGATATGAACGTCCTGCCCGATTTCCAGGAAGACCACGGTAATGCCGCAATCCTGGCAGAGAGGCAGGCGCTGACTTTCCGCCACCCCGGCATTCTCGATTATCCGGGCCAGCACCTCCTGACCGAGGGGTGATACTTCTTTCCGCCGGGCCAGCCGCAGCGCCGCCAGAACCCGTGCGTCAATCTCGTAGTTTACCTGCTGGCACAAGCGGGCGACCGTTTCCGTAATGTCCGCGGTGTTTATCTCTCGCAGTGGGGCTATCCGTCCTCACCCCCTTGACTATTCCGGGGAGACCGGCTCTTAAAAATCCATCTCTGCCGCCAGTTTACGCACCGCTTCCGCCGATGCCGCCAGCGACCGTTTTTCCGCTTCGTCCAGTTCGAGTTCGATTATTTCTTCGATGCCGGCCCTGCCCAGCTTCACCGGCACGCTGATAACGGCGTCTCTGATGCCATACTCCCCGTGGAGTTGCGCTACAACGGGCATAATCTGTTTTTTGTCCAGGAGGATGGCTTCCACCATCCTGACGATTGCGGCCGAAGGGGCGTAAAAAGCGCTCCCCGTCTTCAGCAGGTCTACGATTTCCGCACCGCCGTTTACGGTGCGCGCCACCAGGCGGTCGATTACTTCCGGCGGAAGGAGACGGGTAAGGGGAACACCGGCCACGGTGCACAGGCGGGGGACAACTATCATATTTTTGCCGTGCTCCCCGATGACGCAGGTGGAAACGTCCGTCACCGAGACGCCGAGCTCCCCGGCGATAAAGCTGCCCAGCCGGGCGCCATCGAGCACCCCGGAGAGCCCCAACACCCGGCCGGGACTGAAGCCGCTGACCCTGAGCACCAGGCGGGTCATCACGTCCACCGGATTGGTGACCACGGTGATGACACAGTCCGGGGAGTGCTTCACCACCTGTTCCGTTACTCCGGTCAGTATCCGAGCGTTGGCCTGAAGAAGCTCTTCCCGGCCCATTCCGGGCTTCCGCGCCAGGCCAGAGGTAATCACCACCAGGTCCGAGTTTGCCGTGGTCGCGTAATCGTTGGCGCCGGTGACGCGGGCATCGAAACCGAGGACGGGAGCAGATTCCATTATGTCCAGGGCCTTACCCTGAGGGAGGCCTTCTATTATGTCAACCAGCACGATATCGGCAAAGTTCTTTTCCGCCAGCCGCTGTGCCGTGGTCGCCCCGACGCTCCCCGCCCCGATGATGCTGACTTTGGCGAGCATAAGCTATCCCCCCAATTTGCCGATTACGGCATCGGCGACCTGCGAAGTCCCTGCGCCTGCCGAGCCGTCCGTTTTCATATCATAGGTAACCGTTTCGCCTGCGGCGATAACGCCGGCGATGGCGCCCTCAAGTCGGTCGGCGGCTTCCGTTTCCCCGAGATGGCGCAGCATCAGCATCCCGGAAAGCATGGTGGCCAGAGGGTTTACCCTGTTTTGTCCCGCGTATTTCGGCGCGCTGCCGTGGGTGGGTTCGAAAACGGTGTACTTCTCACCCACGTTGGCGCCGGGAGCCACCCCCAGCCCGCCGACCAACCCGGCGCACAGGTCAGAGATGATATCTCCATAAAGGTTGGGCGCCACTACCACGTCAAACTGCCGCGGATTTCTCACCAGCTGCATGGTCATATTATCGATAATCCGGTCCTCGAACTCGATACCCGGGTATTCCTTCGCCACTTCCCGGGCGACAGCCAGGAAAAGGCCGTCCGAGAACTTCAGGATGTTGGCCTTGTGCAGGGCAGTCACCTTCTTTCTTCTGAAGGCCCGGGCGTAATCGAAGGCGAAGGAGACGATTTTCCGGGTGCCAGCCTCCGAAATCATCTTCAGGCTCACCCCGGAATCGTCACGGATTTTACCCCGTCCGGTCTCCGCGGCCAGCCGGATGAGCCGGGCGGTCTCCGGCGCGCCCTTCTCGAACTCGATGCCAGCGTAAAGGTCTTCCGTGTTTTCCCGGACGACGATAATGTCAACATCCCGATACAAGGACGGAACGCCGGGATAGGTTTTGCAGGGGCGGACGCAGGCGTAAAGGTCCAGCTCTTTGCGCAGGGCCACGTTGACGCTGCGGAAACCGGAGCCTACCGGCGTGGTTACCGGCCCCTTCAGCGCCACCCCATTTCTTTTTACCGATTCCAGTACCGCTTCCGGCAGCGGTGTGCCGTATTTTTCCATAACATCAGCGCCAGCTTCCGCCATTTCCCACTGGAAAGGGACGCCGGTGGCCTCCAGCACCCGCCTGGTGGCCGCTACCACTTCCGGCCCGATGCCGTCTCCCGGAATCAACGTAACGCGGTAAGTCATCAGTTTATCCTCGTTCACAGTTTAAAATCGCCGTATTTCTGGATATAGGGAATCAGGCCGCCTTCGTCCAGGATACGGAGCATAACTTCCGGAATCCGGCCCGAAGTCAACTGCTTGCCATTGGTCAGGTCTTTTATCTTTCCCGTCGCCAGGTCGATTTCCAGCTCGTCATCATCGTCGATGCTGTCCGTGTCACAAATGAGCACGGGCAGTCCCAGATTGATGGCGTTGCGGAAAAAGATGCGCGCCACCGATCTGGCCAGTATGGCGCTCACCCCGGCCATCTTGATAACCAGGGGGGCGTGCTCCCGGCTCGAACCCAGGCCGAAGTTACTGCCGGCGACGATAAAATCCCCCGGTTTTACCCGGTTTACGAAAGACGGGTCAGCGTCTTCCAGGACATGCCTGGCCAGCTCGGGGAGGTTACTTCTGAGGTGGGCGAAGCGACCGGGTATGATATGGTCAGTAGAGATACTATCGCCGAACTTGAAGGCCCGTCCTCTCACGGTAATACCTCCCCGGGGTCGGTGATTTCCCCGGTAAGCGCCGCCGCGGCCGCCGTTGCCGGACTTCCCAGGTAGATAAAGGCATCGGGATTGCCCATACGGCCCTGAAAGTTCCGGTTCGACGTCGAAAGGCAGGACTCCCCGTCCCCGAGTATTCCCTGGTGCAGGCCGAGACAGGGGCCGCAACCGGGGGGTAAAATGGCCGCTCCGGATTCGACCAGGGTCTGGATATAGCCCGCCGCCAGCGCTTGCAGCATAACCTGCCGTGAAGCCGGCCCCACGAGCAAACGGGTACCGGCTCGGCACCGTTTACCCTTTAAAATGGCAGCGGCGATTTCGAGGTCGTCCAGCCGGCCGTTGGTGCAGGTGCCGATGAATACCTGCTGTATTTTGGTTCCCTTCAGTTCCCGCACGGGAGCGGTATTATCCACGGTATGCGGGCGGGAAACGGTCGGTGCAAGCTCATTGAGGTCAATCTTTATCGTTCGTTCGTAAACGGCGTCAGGGTCAGCGGAAAGCTGGCGATATTCTTTGCCGCGCCCCTGCGCCTCCAGATAGCGGCGGGTGGTCTCATCAGAGGAGAAAAGCCCCACTTTTGCCCCCGCCTCGATCGCCATGTTGGCGATGGTCAGCCGCGAGGATATGGACATCCCGGGGACGGCGTCACCGCCGAACTCCAGCGCCTTGTAAGTGGCCCCGTCAGCACCGAGCAGCCCGATGAGGTGCAGGATAAAGTCTTTGGCGTAGACACCCTTCTGAAAGTCTCCTTCAGCGGTTATTCTGAGACTTTCCGGCACCCGGAACCAGGTCCGGCCCAGGGCCATGGCCACGGCCACGTCCGAAGAGCCCATACCGGTGGCGAAGGCTCCCAGGCCGCCGGCGGTCACGGTGTGCGAGTCCGAACCCACCACCACGCTGCCCGGACGCGCCAGGGATTCGCCCACCAGCTGGTGGCAGACGCCTTCCCCGATATCCGACATCAGGGCGCCGGTTTCCGCGGCGAAGTCCCGGAGCAGGAGGTGGTCATTGGACAGCCCCAGGTTGGGGCTGGGCACGGCGTGGTCGATAAAGAGCACGGTACGGGACGCCCCGGACAGCTTCTTAAAGCCGCCGGACTGAAACTGCCGCACGGTCAGCGGGCCAGTGGTGTCCTGGAGAAAGACCAGGTCCACGTCAGCGATAACGATATCGCCAGCCCGGGCACCGCTGCCCGATTTCTCACTCAGTATTTTTTCGGCCAGGGTTTTCCCCACAGATTTCCGTCCTTTATACCATCAAAGCCTGTTCCTGTCAGGCAGAGTTTAGAAGAAGGGTAAGGCCGGGCCTTTCCTCCTACCGACTCTTACACCGGGATATTACCGTGCTTCCGGAACGGCCGCTGTTCCCGCTTGTCCCACAGCGCCTCCAGGGCGGCAATCATTTTCCGGCGCGTTTCACCGGGGCGAATAACGGCACTGATGTAGCCCATTCTGGCCGCCTCATAGGGATTGCTGAACAGGCGGCGGTATTCCTCTATCTTTTCCTTCTCCCTGGCTCTGGGGTCAGGAGCTTCCCTTATTTCCTGGCGGTGGATAACGGCCGCAGCTCCTTCCGCGCCCATAACAGCGATTTCAGCGGTGGGCCAGGCGATGGTATAGTCCGCCCCCAGGCTCTGGCTGCACATCGCGATGTAGGCCCCGCCGTAAGCCTTGCGGGTTATCAGGGTTATCTTGGGGACGGTGGCCTCAGAATAGCACCAGAGGAGCTTGGCGCCGTGCCGGATGATGCCTCCCCATTCCTGGTTGCTCCCGGGCAGATAGCCGGGAACATCGGTGATGGTAACGAGGGGAATGTTAAAGGCGTCACAGAACCGGATGAATCGGGTGGCTTTGTCAGAGGCATTGATGTCCAGGCACCCGGCCAGGTGGTTCGGCTGGCTGGCGATAATGCCCACCGCGTGTCCGTTCAGCCGGGCGAAACAGGTGATAATGTTCGGCGCGTACTGCCGTGAAGGCTCCAGGGTTTCCCCGTTGTCCACGATTCCCCGGATAACTTTTTTCATATCGTAGGTCTTGTAGGGTTCTTCCGGGATGATATCGTCCAGCGCCGGGTCAGCGCGGTCGATGGCGTCAGTGGGGGGAATATCGGGCGGCCTTTCGGCATGGCTTGAGGGAAGATAACCGAGAAGGCGTTTGATTTCCTCGATGGTGGCTTTGTCATTCTCACCAACGAACTGGGCCACTCCGCTCTTGATGCTGTGGGGCATCGGCCCGCCCAGTTCATCATCGCTTATCTCTTCACTGGTGGCCGCCCGGACCACGCCCGGGCCGGTGATGTACATAAAGCTGGTATTTTTGACCATAAAAACAAAGTCGGTCATCGCCGGGGAATAGACCGCCCCGCCCGCCGCCGGCCCCATAATGGCCGATATCTGGGGGATAACTCCGGAAGCGCAAGAATTGCGGTAAAAGATGCTCCCGTAGCCGTTCAGGGCATGGATGCCTTCCTGGATGCGCGCCCCGCCGCTATCAATGAGTCCTACCATGGGCGTTTTCATTTTCATCGCCAGGTCCATCACCTTGCATATCTTGCGGGCGTGCATCTCGCCCAGCGTACCTCCTCTGGAGGTGAAGTCCTGGGAGAAGACACAGACCGTCCGGCCATCCACCTTGCCGAAGCCGGTGACCACTCCGTCCGCCGGTATGGAGATTTCAGCCAGGTTGAAGCTGGTAGCACGGTGCTCGACGAGCATGTCCAGCTCCTGAAAGGTGCCCTCGTCGAAAAGTAAACCGATGCGCTCCCGGGCGGTAAGTTTGCCCGCGTCATGCTGCTGCCGGACGCGTTTCTCGCCGCCGGCGGTGACTTCTTTTTCCCTTCTGGCCAGCTCGTCCAGTTTTTCTTTCATAATACGCAGTTTGCCGAACCTAAAATCGGAGACAAGTAATATTATCATACCATAATGCCCGTTTTTCAGCCAAACCGGGCACGGGAAGTTTTTATGTCCGCTCTACTTTGCTAAACGGCGGTAAAGTGCTAGAATAAAGGTCAGGACTTACCGTATTCTTTTGGGGAGCACCTTTGGCGCCTGCTGAATCCACCACAACCGCCACCCGCTGCGGCAGCACGGAGTTCCGCTGGGGAGAGCGGACTTATATCATGGGTATCTGCAACCTGAGCCCGGAGTCCTTCTCCGGGGACGGGCTGGGCTGGGACATCCAGGCTACGCTGGCCCAGGCGCAGCGCATGATCAGCGAGGGAGCGGATATCATCGATGTGGGCGGCGAGTCAACGCGGCCCGGCACCGAAGTGAAGTCAGCCGACGACATCGACGACGAACTGCGTCTGGTCATCCCGGCGGTAGAGCGTCTGGCCGCCGAGCTGCCGGTGCCGGTGAGCGTGGATACCTACAAGGTAGGTGTGGCCCGGCGGGCGATAGAAGCCGGCGCGGCCATGATTAACGATATCTGGGGGCTGAAGCGGGACCCGCGCCTGGCAGAGGTGGCCGCCGAGTACGGAGTACCCGTTGTCCTGATGAGCAACCAGCGAGACGGGCAGGTCAAAGACATTATGCCGGCGGTTATCGCCGACCTGGAAAGCGCCATCGGGCAGGCGGAAGCGGCCGGTGTTTCCGGGTGCAATGTCATCATCGATCCCGGCATCGGCTTCGGCAAGACGCTGGAGCAGAACCTGGAGATTATCCGCCGTCTCCCCGAGCTTAAATCTCTGGGCAAGCCTGTCTTGCTGGGCACTTCCCGCAAGTCCGTTATCGGACTGGTGCTGGATCTGCCCGCCGACCAGAGGCTGGAAGGCACCGCCGCCACGGTGGCTATCGGCATTGCCGGCGGCGCCGATATTATGCGAGTACATGACGTGAAGGAAATGGCACGCGTCAGCCGGATGAGTGACGCGATAATAAGAAGGAGGACAACCCCTTGACGGAAGCAACCACGGTATACCTCGGACTCGGTTCGAACCTGGGAGACCGGCAGGAAAACCTGGACCGGGCGCTGGAGTTTCTGGCCCAGCGGCTGCGGCTGGGCAAAGTCTCGCCGGTGTACGATACCGAGCCGCTGGGCGATACTGACCAGCCCCACTTTCTCAACATGGTCTGCCAGATATTCACTTTCCTGGAGCCGGCCGCCCTGCTCAGCCTGGCCAAAGGCATCGAAAGAAAGCTGGGCCGGACCGGGAAGTCAGGAGCGCCGCGGCCGATAGACATCGATATCCTTCTCTACGGCGACCGGGTAATTGAGACCCCGGACCTGGTCATACCCCACCCCAAAATGAGCGACCGCGCCTTCGCCCTCATTCCCCTGGCCGAGATTGCCCCGGGCCTGGTGCACCCGGTGAGCGGCAAGACGGTGAAGCAGCTGCTGGAAGATATGACCGAAAAACAGGGCGTTTTCAAGCTGGAGTAAGCGGGTGATATGTACGAGATAGCCGTGGAAAGACACTTTGACGCCGCCCATTACCTGCGCGGCTACGGGGGGAAGTGCGAGGCACTGCACGGCCACCGTTTCAAGGTGGTGGCCAGGTTAAGCGCCGCCGGACTTGATGATACCGGCATGGCCTATGATTTCACCGAACTGAAGCGGCACCTGGACGGTATCCTGGACGCGTATGACCATACCTGCCTCAATGAGGTACCGCCGTTCGACAAGATTAACCCGTCCTCAGAGAACATTGCCGTGGACGTTTGCCGGAAACTGGAGCCGAAGCTGAGCAGCGGGGTTTCCGTTTCCGGAATTGAAGTCTGGGAATCGCCGCAGACAAGGGTAACTTTCCGCCCGGACCAGTCTGCCTGACGCTTTGACGGGGCCGACGGTTTTATGCTATCCTACGGTGATATCCGCAGGCCGGAATACCGGCACTACCAAGGAAAAGCCAATCCACGAATGAAGGAGAGCAAGATGGAACTGAGCAAAGAGAATCTCCTGAATATGTACCGCCGGATGGTAACCATCCGCCTCTTCGAGCAAAACCTGATGCACTACGCCGGTGAGGGATACGTGCCGGGTACCGGCCATGTCTCCATCGGAGAGGAGGCTATCGCCGTGGGGGCCTGCAGCGCCCTGGCGCCGCAGGACTACATCATCTCCACGCACCGTGCCCACGGTCATCTCATCGCCCGCGGCACCCATATCCCCACCATGCTGGCCGAGGTCTTCGGTAAAGCCACCGGGTGCACCGGCGGCAAGGGGGGCTCGATGCACCTTTCCGATTTCGACCGGAACATCCTGGGCACCAACGGCATCGTCGGGGGCGGCATCAACATCGCCGGGGGCGTGGGGCTGGCCATCAAGAAGAAAAAGACGGACCAGGTATCCGTCTGCTTTTTCGGCGACGGCGCCAGCAACCGGGGCGTCTTCCATGAAGGGCTGAACATGGCTTCGCTGTGGAAGCTGCCGGTGGTCTACATCTGCACCAACAACCAGTACGCGATGACGCTTCCCCTGTGCAAGAACTGCGCCAACCAGGACATCTCCGCCCGGGCTACCGCCTATGATATGCCCGGCTACCGCGTGGACGGTACGGATATCATCGCCGTCTATGAAGCCGTTTCCGGCGCCCTGGAAAGAGCGCGCCAGGGTGCCGGCCCCAGCCTGATAGAGATAGTCGCCTTCCGTCTCCAGGGGCACAGCATGCGCATGGATGCCATGCCCGGCGGCTCAAGCTACCGGCCGGATGGCGAGATTGCCGACTGGTGGGAAAACAAAGACCCGATAAAGCTTTTCCGGGAAAAACTTTACAGCCTCGGCTATATGGACGACGAAAAAACCGCCGAGCTCGAGGCAGCGGCGAAGAAGGACATTGATGAGGCGACCGAGTTTGCCCTGAACAGTCCGGACCCCGACCCGGAAGCGATATACGAGTGGATTTACGCCTGAAGAAGGAGGTACCCCAGTGGCTGAACGTCAGATAAGTTATCGTGATGCCGTTGCCGAGGCGATAATGGAGGAGATGGCCCGTGACGACCGGGTCTTCGCCATGGGAGAGGATATGGCAGTGGTGGGGGGCGCTTTTGGCGCCACCAAGGGGATACTGGCCAAGTTCGGCGAAGAGAGAGTCATGGATACTCCCATTTCAGAGACTGCCATCATCGGTTACGGGGTGGGCGCGGCCATGGCCGGGCTGAGGCCGATAGTGGAGATAATGCGGTGCGACTGGATGACGATATGCATGGATGAAATCGTGAACCAGGCGGCCAAGATGCGCTACTTTACCGCCGGCCGTCCGGAAATGGCCATGGTTATCCGCACCGCCACCGAGGGGGGAATCGGCCTGGGCGCCCAGCATTCGCAGAGCTTCGAAGCCTGGTTCTCCCATGTTCCCGGCCTGAAAGTGGTCATGCCCTCCACTCCCTATGACGTGAAAGGGCTGCTGAAAGCGGCTGTCCGTGACCCCAATCCGGTAATATTCATGGAGCCCATCATCCTTTACGGAACGAGCGGGCCGGTACCGGAGGAGGATTATACCATACCCATCGGGCAGGCGGACGTAAAACGGGAAGGCAAGGACGCAACCATCGTCTGCTGGGGAGCGGTTACCGCCCGCGTCCTGAATGCCGCCGGGACGCTGGCCGACGAAGGCATCGAGACCGAGGTAATCGATATCCGCACCATCCGCCCCCTGGACATTGAAACCATCGTCAAATCCGTCCGGAAAACGGGCCGTCTGGTAGTGGCGCACGAAGCGAACAAGACGGGCGGCTTCGGCGCGGAGGTAGTCGCCGAGGTGCAGGAAAAGGCGTTCGACCACCTGGACGCGCCCATACAGCGCGTGGCGACCGAGGATGCCCTCATCCCGGTAAACCGCAAACTGGAGCTGATGGTGCTGCCCAGGGAGGAACGGGTCATCGAGGCGGTCAAGACCACACTTTAAGACAGAGGACAGGACAGCGTACCGCTCTCTCCAGATACGGTACGCTGTTTCTTTATGCCCTGCTATTTACCATTGAGCTTCTGCTTTACCGTTTCCGCCAGACGCTCGGGGGAAAGGCCGAACCGAGTGGTAAGCTCCTTATAGGTGGCCGAGTGAATGAACCGGGGGCGGCCGTTCTCATCCATCACGTTGACCGGCATCAGGCGGGTCATATCCACCGGCTCATCGAGGCGGCTCAGCGCCCGCTGGCAGGCCGTCCAGAGATAGCCGTTATTTTGCTCGGCGAAGACCACCGGTTTGCCGGAGCGATAGAGCTCCACCAGCATCTTTTCGTCCACTGAGGGCATATCCACCACCCGGCACTTTATCCCCGCTGACTCCAGCTCCGCGGCGGCGGCGAGCGCCTCGTGGACGCCGCGCCCGCTGCTGACGATAACCGCCCGGTCCTCCGGGCTTTCCCGCACCGGATAACCCCTGCCGAACTCGAACCGGAAATCCGCATCATAAATCACCGGAGACGGGGCGCGCATAATCCGGACATACACCAGTCCTTTGTTCCCGGCCATTATCCATTTCATAATTCCAAGCAGCTGATTGGGGCAGGAAACATCAATAACCTTCACGTGGGCGATATTATCGAAGATAATATTATCGTCGTTCCCCATGTGGGTGGCGCCGTTGGTATTGGTCTCGAAGTTCGGCGCGGTAGCGACAAAGGTGATATCCAGGCCGTGCCCCTGGCTCAGCCAGCCGTTCCCGGCGGCGATGGTTTCCATCCTCTCTTGGTAGCCGATGGCGATTCTCCGCATCACCCGCCAGTCAAAAAACGGGCAGAAAGTGCTGGTCCAGACATTGTAGCCCATAGCTGCCCAGGCCTCGCCGATGTTCATCATATTGGGTTCGGCCACGCCCACGTTAACCGCCCTTCCCACATCAACGAAGCCTACTCCAGCTTCCAGGCCGCTGGTAGAGGCGAGGTCAGCATCGATGGAGACCACGCGGTTGTCCATGGCGAAAACCTTCATCGCCGCGGTGATAACGGCATTGGCGGCGTGCTCCTTGTTTTTGTCCAGTTCGGGGAGCCGGGCGGGGTCATAATCAATCTTTTTGTTCCGCTCCGGCGCCCGCCGGGTCTGCACCGGCACCGCTACCGGTCTGACGTCAACCGTCCGGTGGTCAGAGATGACGATTTCCAGGTTCATCTTCCCGGCCCGGACAGACAGCTCTTCTCTGATTCTCTCGCCGCCGTCTTTTTCCTCCAGGCTGTTATAGAAAGCGGCGAATTCGGCCACCCGGTCAGCGCGACGCTGCCGCTGCAGGCCGATTTCCTGGTCCGCCATAGCGTCCGTGTAAGAGACCTTGTGGCCGATGGTGAAGTTAGAGAACCCGCCGAAACCCTTCCGCGTCCGGCAGATTATGGCGGTGGGTTTTCCTTCCCGCGGGGCGTATTTGAACGCCTGGAGCGCATCGGTGACCGTGCCATACTGGGTACCGTCCACGTTAAAGACACGCCAGCCGAAGCAGCCGAACCTCTTGTCCAGGTCCAGCATGGGGAAAATAAGCTGACGGGTGTCATCGAGCTGACCGGCGTTCTTGTCCACCAGCACGCACAGGTTGTCCAGTTTCTTGAAGCTGGAGAACATGACGGCTTCCCAGATAAGACCTTCCTGGAGCTCACCATCGCCGGTCAGGCAGTAAACGTCATAGCCGGGGTTCTGTTTGCCCACCATGGCAAACCCCTGGGCGACGCCCATCCCCTGTCCCAGGGGGCCGGTGGAAATATGGACCCCCGGCAGTATCGGCCCCGGATGGCCGTTGAGGATACTTTCCGCACCCCGCGAGTTTTTCAGCACCGACCGGTCAAAATAGCCCAAATCAGCGTACACGGAAGCGAGCAGCGCCACGGCGTGTCCCTTGCTCAGAACGAACATATCCTGTCCCCGCCGCGTCGGGTCGGCCACGTCGTACCGCATCGTTCCCCCGTAGTAGAGGGATAGCATGGGAATGGTGGCCGAAAAGGCGCCGCCGACATGGATACCCCGGTCGATGGCGTCACGGCACTGTTCCAGGGTGCTAATGCGGATATCGGCGTCTTTGATTTCCAGGAGTTTAATCAGGCCATTCCGGCTGAGGTAGCCGCTGGTCTCATTCGGGGTCATCACTTTACCTCCGTTTGCGGTATTTTCCGGCTCAGGGAAGAAGGTTTTCTTCCAGGACTATTTCCGCCATCCTGCGGGCGGCCCCGCCCACCACCTCCGGGCAGTGGACATCATGAGCGCCGGCGTTATGAAACTTTTCAGCCTCTTCCGGGTCAGCCAGGTAGTAAAACCGGCCGATGAGCTTGGTCTGGATATCGCGGCAGATAACTGAGCCGTACGTCTGGATAAAGTAGTCATGGAACTTTCTTACCATCTCCTGCGTCCGCACGCGGGCTCCCTGGGTATCAGCGAAGTGGTCCCGGTCACGGCCCCACAGCCAGCTCAGCAGCATTATGGCGCCGGTATAAGAACCGCAGTTGCCGTCAGTAGTTGAACCGCAGCCGCCGGAGAGGCCGGTGGCCGCCTTGAAAATGTCGTCGTTCCGGACATTCAGAGCGTCCTGCAGGGCAGCCAGAACACACTGGCTACAACCGCGGTAATCTTTTTCGTACTGCTTGCCCAGCTCATAGGCTTTCCGGGGAATGTTCTCGGTCATTTATCCCGTCTCCTTTATTATGATTCTTCGTATTTCCGGACCAGCTCCTCATTGTAGAGAGCTCTTCTTCCCTGGCACTGCTCGCGCGGGCACAGCTGGCAGCTTTCGAACCTGTCCGCATTGGGGAAAAATATACCGGACATTGATTTAACCGGTACCATCAAACTCCTGTCCGTCAGCTTAACCCCGATCAGTTTTTCCACGTCACCAAAAATGGAGAAAAGCCGTTTCTGCTGCGTCAGCGGCCAGACATTCGCGGCTCCGGAACCCGGAGCCATCCTCGCCATCTGTCAGCAGGCGTGGCGGTCTCTCAGATGCTGGTGCAGGTAGTTCAGCGCCGAACGCGCCACCAGTTCCCGGATCTGGTCCATAAAATAGAAGCGCATCATCTCACCGGTGGGAATGTTCACGGCGTCAATTTCCCGTCCGCAGGTGACCACGTAGGGGAAGACTTCTTCCGCCCGGTCAAGGTTAACCCGCAGGATATGGCTGGTGAACTCCACGCCTTTGATGGTTACGTTATCCCCGTTTTTCTCCTCAACGGTAGCCGTTTCGAAGACGGCTTTCGGTCTGGCGGTAGAGTTGGCAATATCGACCAGTTCCTCAAGCGTTCTCAGCACGTCATTATTCCGGTTACGCAGCCTCAGTTTTTTCAGGACCGCGTCAAGGTCTATCTTGACCGGAATCTTATCCAGCACTTCCATCTCCGGTTTCCTCCTTTCCCGTCTTTATTGTACCAGTTTACGCCCGGCGACTACGAGCCGCCGGAGGCGAGAGGGGGAATAGCTAGTAGTTTCTTCTGCCCCGGCGGGGTGTCCGCCGCTGACTCGGGCGAGGGTCCCCGCGATAGTCCGGGGCGGTAATATTAAAGGGTGTACTGATCTGGGGGTCAACGAGCCGGGAACTTATCGAGCTTTCCACTCCCTCCATAATTTCCTGCAGTGAATAGCGGGTGGTAATGACGGTGGCCAGCCGGGCGTTATAGCGATAGTTAATCACCTGGTAGAGTTTTTCCAGCGCCCAGGGGGTGGTAGCGTGTTCTCCGAAATCGTCCAGCACCAGCAGGGGAGCCGTTTTTACCCGTTCAAACACCTGGTCATAGGATACTTTGTTTTCCGGGTTGAAGGCGGAGCGGAGGTGGTCAAGAAACTCGACGACTACGACGAAGAGGGCCGGCTTGCCCGCCTGGTACCGGTAGTTAACGATGGCCGCGGCCAGGTGTGTTTTGCCGCAGCCGGTTTCACCCATGAATACCAGCCAGCCTTCCGGGGAAGCGGCAAATTCAAAGGCCAGGCGGTAAGCTTCTCCCAGGTTTTCACTCTGTTCCGGGGGCAGATTGCGCCGCCGCCAGTCAAAGCGGTCAAAAGTCATGGTTTTTTGCAGCTCGAACTCGTCACTCCAGGCATATTCCAGCGACGGGACCGGCTTTTCTTCCAGGATAATAATCCGGCTCAGTTCAGTATCCGCCAGGCGGACCATAATTCTTTCTTCTAGCGCGTCCAGGGCAATAATGGGGATTATCACCGTGGGCAGCCTGGCGTTAAAGCGGTGATTGAGCAGCTG
The DNA here is from genome assembly GCA_964615345.1 of uncultured Dehalococcoidaceae bacterium. Classification (GTDB taxonomy): domain Bacteria; phylum Chloroflexota; class Dehalococcoidia; order Dehalococcoidales; family RBG-16-60-22; genus JACZSH01. Next base: position 25,799 of record CAZTMR010000009.1, read on the forward strand.
GTCCAGCTTTTCCCGCGCCCAGGTGGTACTCGCCTGGACCCCCAGGTCATCCAGCACCAGGAGGGGGGCGTTCCGCACCTGCTCGAAAAATTCGTCGTAGGGCATATCACTGCCGGGGCTGAAAGCGGCGCGCAGGTGGTCTAGCAGGTCAGGGGCGGTGACGTAAAAGGCGGGATAGCCCTGAGCGACCCGCTGGTTAACGATAGCGGCCGCCAGGTGGGTCTTTCCACTGCCGCTGGGACCGCACAAGACCAGCCAGTCTTGCGGGTCAGCGGCGAACTTCTGCGCCGCGTCATAGGCCTGACGGAAACGCTCCTGGCTCCGTGGGTCGCCGCTCCGACCGGTCGGTGTCAGGTTCTCGAAATGCAGACCGGAGAGCGCGCCCAGGTTGCTGTATTTCTGCAGGCGGTTCCGCCGCTCTTCCCCCAGCTCTCTCAGGCTGCAGCGGCAGGTGATTACCCGGCTGTAGTCCGGCTTCCCCGTCGGTAAAAGGGGATGGACCACCCCGGCCCCCTGGCAGACGGGACAGCCGGCGTCTGCCGAATTCTCCCCTGCTTCAGCGCCGGACCATATGTCCGTATTTGCCTTTGACGTATTTATCCGGGTCTGATTTAGAATATCGCTGATATGCTCCATCCTTTTTGCCTTCCGCTGACCAGCGTTCCAGTATCCGAATGATGTAGCGCCAGTTTCTTTTATTCAGGGATACCGCCTCGGCAAAGGCGTCTTTTATCCAGCTTTCCGGATAGGTTTTCTCCGCGTCTTTCAGTTGTTCCGCAATCATCGGCGTGAGCAGACCGATATTTTGCTCGTACAGGGCATAGATATTGGGCGTTTTTTCCGGCGGCAGGACCGGCCGCTTTACCTTTCCCAGGCCAAGCTCTATTTCACCGTTTTTAATTTTCTCAACGGTTCTCCGGTCAGAGTCAGTATTGAGAAAGTAGACGTCTTCAGTCTGGCCTTCCTTTTCCATTCCCAGATGGAGGAAGGTACCCCGCTCCCCGGCCACTTGCAGGGCGGTGCGCAACACGTCTGCCGCTGATTTTTCCCGGTTCTCCAGCCCTCTTACCAGACTGGGGCTGGAGAGCAACTCACTGAAGGTGACAAAGCGAGGATAGCCCCGTTTCCGGTAGAGTGCAGAGAGGACGTAAAGGGTGACCTTCAGTTCAGCGATATCGGTTATCTCCGGCAGTAGCCGGCTGAAAAACAGGTTCGGAACGGGAGTAAACTCCATCGACCGGGGAAAACCTTCAAATTTTTCCATACCAGAATGAGCCCGTCCTTTAAAATCTCTTCCCGCCGCCTGTCCGCGGCAGCCCGTTCTCCTAGTATACGGTCGGTTCGGCGCTGGCCAGGCTGGTAAACTGGGCCAGATGGTTCCGGAAGCGCATCTTGACCCGGCCGGTAGGTCCGTTGCGGTGCTTGGCGATGATTATATCCGCTTCTCCCTTCGGGTATTCCCGGTCCGGGTGCTGGGCCACCCATTCTTCTTCCGTTTTGTAATAGTACTCCTCGCGAAAAATAAAGAGCACCACGTCCGCGTCCTGCTCAATACTGCCGCTTTCCCGGAGGTCAGACAGCTGCGGTTCGTGCGAGGACCGCCACTCCACCGCCCGGCTCAACTGGGAGACGGCAATCACCGGCACATTGAGGTCCCGGGCCAGCGCTTTGAGCGAACGTGAAACATAGCTGATTTCCTGGACCCTGTTTTCTCCCCGGCCACCTTCTCCCTGTATCAACTGCAAGTAGTCAACGACAACCAGGTCAATGGGGTGCTCAAAATGGAGGCGCCGGGCTTTACTGCGTATCTCTGCCACCCGCATCATCGGCGAATCGTCGATATATATCGAGGCTTCGGAAAGGACGCCGGTGGCCTCCATTATCCGGCGCTCGTCTTCTTCGGTATGGTGGCCGAAGCGGACTCTCCGGGAATTAACCCCCGATTCACTGGCAAGCATGCGCAGCACCAGGGAATCACGGGCCATTTCCAGGCTGAAAATGGCGACACAGGCTTTCTGCAACACGGCCGCGTTGCGGGCGATGCTCAGCGCCAGGCTGGTCTTGCCCATGCTCGGCCGGCCGGCCACGATAATCAGGTCAGAGCGCTGAAACCCGCCGAGGAATTCATCCAGGCCGGCGAAGTTGGTAAGGACGTAGGGTTTTTGTGCCACCGCCAGTTCTTCCACGTCTCTGGGTGTGGCTTCAAAATACTTGTCCAGCACCTGGCGTATGTGGGCGAAGTCCCTCGGCCCCTGGCCGTGGCGCATTTTGAACAGGATGTCTTCCGCTTTGCTCAGGCTGGCGTTGACATCGGGTCCGGCTTCATAACCCACCGCGGCAATCTGGTCAGCGGCGCCAATCAGGCCGCGCATCATAGCGAGGCGGTAAACAATCTGGGCGTACTCTTCAATATCAAGAGAGGTGGGACAAACCGAGATAAGATGGCTGAGATAAGCTGCTCCGCCACACGCCTCCAGCTTTTCTTCCCGGGCCAGCTCCTGGGCCACCGTAATCTGGTTTATGGCCTCGCCGCGCTCATAGAGCGCCAGACAGGCTTTATAAAGCCACTGGTGTGATTCTACGTAAAAGTCCTGCCACCGCAAGAAGGGCGCGATTTTGAAAATGGAGACACCGTCTATCAGCAGCGAGCCGATGACTGCTTCCTCGGCATCAACATCATGCGGTGGTAACTTTTCCCCGAACAACCTAGCTCGTCTCCTCTGTCTCCTCCGCCTCTGTTTCCTCCACTCCTGTCTCTGCCGCCTCTTCCTCTCCGGATGCCGGCGGTTCCTCCGCCTTCATCTGCGCTTCTTGTTCTCCGGATTCTGCGTCTTTTTCCTCCGCCGCCTCAGTTTTTCGTGTTTTTCCGGTCTTCTTTTCCGTCCCGGCCGCTTTTTGGGTGGCCTCTTCTTCCACCGTGACTTTAACCGTGGGCGTAACGTCTTTGGTCAGCCGGATGGTTACCTCGTGGGTACCCACTTCACGGATGGGCTCGGCAAGCTCTATCTTCCGCTTGTCCACGGTAACCCCGTAACTTTTTTCCAGCCCTTCCGCGATATCGGCATTGGTGACTGAGCCGTAAAGTTTCTCCTTGGCGCCGGCCTTGGCTTTCAGCACAATTCCCTTTCCTTCTATCTGCCCGGCCAGCTCTTTCATTTCGGCCTCGATTTGCGCCATCTGGCGGGCTTTTTTGCGCAGTCTGGATTCAACGATGTTGGCCGCCTGTGAGTCAACCAGTACTGCCAGTTTCCGCGGAATGAGGAAATTCCTGCCATAGCCGTCAGCTACTTCTTTAATGTCTCCGACTTCAGCGACATCCGGCACGTCTTCCAAGAAAACAACCTTCATACCTTCTCCCCTCTACTAGTTCAGCTAAGCTGATTTAATGTCATTATACTCCACCGGTTGCCAAAGCAAAAGCAGTCACCGGGAAATTATTCCCTTTTCTTCAATTCCCCGGCTATCTGCCTGGGCAACGAAAGCAAGCGGAGAGTATTTTTTCCGTGATCAGGAATGGAAAACCCGTACCGGCCACCGTCTACCGGGCGAGGTATTTTTCAGCGTAAATGGCGGCCGCGGCACCATCACCGCAGGCGGTGATTACCTGGCGTACCGAGTGCGACCGGATGTCCCCGGCAGCAAAAATTCCCGGCACACCGGCCTCCATTCTCTCGTTGGTCGTGATGGAGCCGTGTTCATCCAGCGGCACCACACCCCTGAGATAGCCGGTATTCGGCGTGAATCCCAGCGCGACAAAGACACCGGAGACTTCCGGGGTAGATTTTTTCCCGCTTTTTACGTTGCGCAGCCGGAGTCTCTGTACCATTTCCTCGCCCTCGATCGCCTCTACCACCGAGTCCCAGCAAAATTCGATTTTCGGTTCGGCGAAGGCCCGCTCCTGGAGGATACGGGTGGCACGAAGCTGCTGGCGGCGGTGGATAACGGTTATTTTCGAGGCGAACCTGGTTAAATCAAGCGCCTCGTTTATGGCCGTATTGCCGCCGCCTACCACCGCTACTGTTCGGTCCCGGAAAAAGCTGCCGTCACATATGGCGCAGTAGGAAACGCCGCGACCGGTAAATTCTTCTTCGCCGGGAACGCCCAGCTTGACCCGCTCCGAACCGGCGGCCACTATAATCGCCCGCGTGGTGATGTTACCTTCCGTGGTCCTGATTATTTTCCGTTCCCCGTCCAGTTCCAGCCCGGTGACCTCCGCAGTCAGAGTCTCCAGTCCGTACTTTTCCGCCTGACGGTGCATCTGTTGGGTCAGGTCATAGCCGCCGATGCCGTCCGGAAAGCCGGGATAGTTCTCTATTATCCCGGCGTTCACTACCAGTCCGCCGGGCAACGCCTTTTCTATCATCAGGCTGCGCAACCGCGCCCGTGACGTGTAAATCCCGGCGCTGAGTCCGGCCGGCCCGCCGCCGATAATAACTACATCGTACCCTTTACTGGCCATTGGTTTCCTTCGCTTTCTCTCCGGTCATTTTCCGATGCCAGCCGGTCATCAAGTGAGCGCTTCGTCAAGGCTTTTCTTCAGGTCAGCCTTGGGGCGGAACCCCACCAGGTTCGTCAGCGGGCTACCATCCTTGAAAACAATCAGGCTGGGAATACTCATTATGCCGTACTGACTGGCCGTCTTCGGGTTTTCGTCCACGTTCACTTTAGCGAAGGCGACTTTGCCCTCGTATTCATCCGCCAGCTCTTCTACTACCGGCGCCACCATGCGGCAGGGACCGCACCAGGGCGCCCAGAAGTCTACCAGCACCGGTGTTTTTGCCTTCAGCACTTTCTCGCTAAAGTCAGCGTCGTTAATTTCGATTGGTTTGGCCATTCATCTCCTCCTTTATTACTCCAGATATATCCCGTTCTCCCATATGCCGGGCAATGCCGATGGCGTTTTTTATCGTCTTGGACTGGCTGCGACCGTGGGCGATGATGACATTTCCGCTTACGCCCAGCAGGCAGGCCCCGCCGTGCTCCCGGTAGTCTATCTGGTTGGCGAAGGAACCCATACCCAGATCGCGGAGCAGGTCCCGACCGCGGAAGCGGGCAACATTAGAAACGATGTTGCCGAGCTGCCTCATGGAGAGCATAAAAGTATCGCTCAGGCCTTCTATCGTCTTGAGGACGATATTGCCGGTAAAGCCATCAGTAACCACCACGTCCGCCACCACCTTCATCAGGTCGTGTCCTTCCACATTGCCGACGAAGTTGATACCGTCCGCTTCCTTAAGCAACGCCCAGGTCTCCTGTACCAGCCTGGTGCCTTTGCTTTCTTCACTGCCATTGCTGAGCAAGCCGACGCGCGGGCTGGCAATACCATGCAGGTGCCGGCTGAAAACGGCTCCCATCCGGGCGAACTGTACCAGATGGTTCGGACGGCAGTCCACGTTGGCACCGACATCGAGCAGCAGCACCGGCGTGGACGTGGTCATTGCCAGGATGCAGACAATAGCCGGACGTTCAATGCCTTCGATTTTGCCCAGGTTGAAAAGGGAAGCCCCCAGGACGGCGCCGGTATTACCCGCCGAAACGAACGCCGCCGCGCTGCCTTCCTTCACCAGATTCAGCCCCACCACTATCGACGAGTCCGGCTTGCTCCGGATGGCTTTTATCGGCGATTCGTGGGCTTCAATCGTCTGGCTGGCATCAACGATGTGCAGGCCCGGCTTGCGCAGGTATTTCCCGGCCAGCACATGGAGCACGTCTTTTCGCCCCACCAGGGCAACCTCCACATCGTATTCGTGAACAGCTTTCACCGCCCCCTTGACTATCTCGTGGGGGGCATAGTCACCACCCGCCGCGTCAACGGCGATTATCATTCGTTCCTTCATTCAGGCTGCTTCCGATTCTTTTCCCTTTTCAAACTCTTCTTTGGCCCGGCTGACCAGCGATGGCTCGGCGAGCAGGTCCACTGCCGTCATTGCCATCGCTTTGGCAGCGTCAATCATGCCGCGGACGCCTTCTTCAGTAGCCGCCGCGGCAGCGAATTCCGGGGAATGCCCCAGCACATCAAGCGGGGCGATGGCTATGGCCGGATGGATGCCGGGCACTACCTGGCTGACATTCCCCATATCACTGCTGCCGAAGCGGTTTTCCGGGTCTTCCAGCGGCATATCCCGGCCGATGGCGACCATATTCCGCTGGTACAGTTCCGCCAGTACCCGGTTGCTGCGCATCGCCGAATAGCGCACGTCATACCACCTGTATTCCATCCTGGTCCCGGTGGCCAGGGCGGCGCCGCGGAAGCAATCGAGCACCCTCTCTTTCAGTTCTTCAAGATAATCGTCAGTTTCGGCACGGACGATGAAGGAGCCCGCACTGTGAGCCGGAACGATATTGGGGGCTTCACCGCTATCAGTGATGATGCCGTGGATGCGCGCTCCATCCCGAATGTGTTGACGGAGGGAGTTTATGGCGTTAAATGACTGTAACATTGCCTCCAGGGCGTTGATGCCTTCTTCCGGACGGGCCGCCGCGTGAGCCGATTTCCCGAAAAACTCCACCTCCAGGGCGTGCAGCGCCAGAAAATGGGTTACGGCGGTATCGCGCACCCCGGGGTGTACCATCATGGCGATATCCACATCAGCAAAGGCGCCTTCCCGGACCATAATTACCTTTCCTCCCTGCCCTTCTTCACCGGGGGTGCCCAGGACCCAGACGCTGCCTCCATAACTGTCTACCGCCTGTTTTGCGGCGATGCCGGCACCGACGGCGCTGGTGGCAATCAGGTTATGGCCGCAGGCGTGTCCCAGCTTGGGTAAGGCATCGTACTCGGCGAGTATGGCGATGACGGGATTGCCCGAGCCGTAGCTTGCCCGGAAAGCGGTGGGCAGGCTACAGATACCCTCCTCCACGAAAAACCCGTTTTCCTTGAGAAATCCGGCCAGCCAGCCGGCGGCTCTGGTCTCCTGCATGCCGATTTCCGGATGGGCATGGATTTTCTGACTCAGTGCTTCAAGGCGGGGGCGGAGATTATCTACCTGTCTACTGACGGCGTCTTTAATTCCGGCGATGTCCAAAACGACCTCCAAAAAAGGAACGACCTGCCGGTCATTACAGTACCCATTATAGACCAAAAACACCGTTTTTTCCAACCGGGACCTGCCGTGTACATTGCTGGCAATGAGGCCAGAAACGGTTGACAACAAACCGTGCTTTCATTATAGTTGGGCCAATCGATTTGGCGGCAGCCCTGACCGGGAAGGCAGCGGCAGAGAAACGGGACCAGCAACCAAGGGCGAGGCCGATAGGCTGGAGGAGGGCGAGTTACCATGAAGAAGCCCGTTACCGGTAGTTTCAAGCGGTTTATGGCCACCCGCCGGAAATCCCGCGAGCTTTGGGAAAGGTCCCTCGGGAGCAGCCGCGGCATTCACCATGACTCCCGGCATACCGTTCCCTTTCAGGTCTACACTTCCCACGCCCGCGGTTCACGTAAATGGGACGTTGACGGTAATGAATACATCGACTATTCCATGGGGCACGGCAGCCTGATACTGGGACATGCCCACCCGGCGCTGGTGGCAGCCGTCACCCGGCAAATAGCCAGGGGCAGCCACTACGGTACGGAGCACGCCGCCGCGGTGGAGTGGGCGGAGATGGTCTGCCGGCTGGTACCGGCCGCGGAGAGGGTGGAGTTCGTGCTTAGCGGCACCGAGGCCAATATCATGGTTGCCCAGCTGGCCCGGGCTTATACCGGGCGGCAGAAAATCCTCAAATTTTCCCGGCATTTCTTCGGCTGGTCGGATGATTTATACGCGGGAGTGGTTCCTCCCTTTGACCAGCCTTTACCCGGCCGGCTGCCTCCGCTTACCGAAGATGCCGTCTCCGGTGCCACCGTGGTCATTCCCTGCAATGACGAGAAAGCCATGGAGACGTCCCTGAGGCGGAAAGATATCGCCGCCCTGTTCCTGGAAGGCGGCGGCGCTCACGGCGGCGCTATCGGTCTGCCCCCGGAACTGGTCGGCAAAGCCCGCCGGCTGACCCGGGAAACCGGCTCGCTGCTGGTCATCGACGAAGTTATCAGCGGCTTCCGGTGGTCGCCGGGCGGCTACCAGGCGACCGCCGGGGTGACGCCGGACCTGACCCCGCTGGGCAAGATTGTGGGCGGCGGCATCGGGGGCGGGGCGGCGGTCTGCGGGCGCGCCGACGTTATGGAACTGCTGAGGACAAAGCCGGGCGATGCCGGGTGGAACCGGTATCGCCGCATCTACCATAACGGCACCTGGAATGCCAATCCGCTCGTCGCCGCCAGTGGCGTGGCCATGCTTAACATCATCGCCGGCGGCGAAGTGCAATCGGCTGCCGAGACATCCGCCGGGAAGCTGGCTGACGGCATGTACCGGGAAATGCAACAACGCGGTGTTGAAGGCTGCGCCTATCACACCAGCTCCGTGCTCCACCTGCACCTAGGTAAATGCCAGGGGTGCGACCGTACTGCCTGCTACGACGTAGAAAAATCGACTCCGCCCGAGGTCAACAATACCCTACACTGGCACCTTTTGCTAAACGGGGTCAGCCTGCTCCGCGGTACCGTGGGCTGGGTCTCCGCCGTCCACACGGATGAAGACATCCGGCAGACCATAGACGCTTTCGGGGCGGCACTTGACGGTATGCGGGAAGAGGGAATAATCTGAACCGGCTCAACCAAGGGTATCTTTACCCCGAGCTTTCAGCCATTCCCGATAGTCCTGTTTCAGCTGGGGATAGAGCACAGCTCCTTTGAAACTCAGGGGCACTTTGGCAAAGCGGACAAAGTCCGGGCGGTAGCCCTTGGCCACCTTTTCCCACGCCCGCTGCTTGAACTCCGCCTTCAGTTCCGCCCCCCGGTCCGCCGCGGCCTCGCCCAGTTCAATGGTGACACAGCAGCTGTCCTCGTGCTCGCTTTCCACCCGCATCCCCACCACCACCAGCTTGAACTGGTCGCTGCCCAGGCCAAAGTCTTCCACCAGTACCCGGGACAGTTCCGCGGCCACCTGGTCATAAGCATAGTTGGCCCCGCCCCGGATGAGCAGCGCCGATTCCCGGGTCACCCAGTAGTAATCGAGCTCACCGTCCCGCTCGTTTTTCAGGGCGAAGATGATATCCTTCAGGCCGTTATACCATCCTTCCCGGAGCACGTCCCGAGTCGATTCAGGGTCGCCGATGTAGTGGCCCATAATGTTGGCGCCCTGGGTAACGAAGTAGCCCGGCTCGCCGATATCACAGGTCCGGTAGTAACCTTTTTTCCCGGGGTCGAGCGACCGCACCGCCCGGATGCGGGTAAGCGGCGGGTGCGCCCGGCCGATGTAGTAACCGACCAGGTCCTCCCCGTTATACCGATGCGACCAGCCGGCTTCAAAGGCGCGGGTCAGTTCCTGTTTTGACATCCAGCGCGGGGTGGCGGCCACCTGCAAACAGGTCTCCGTGGAACCGAAGCGCACGTTAGGTAACCGGCTGCTGAAGCGCAGTACCCGTTTTACCGTGGTGGGCCCTACCGGTGCCGAGCCAATCATCATCTCCGTCCGGCTCAACGCCCGCCTGATTTCTTCCTCCGCTACCGGCAGGTCTCCCTTGTCCGCCAGCGATTCCAGAAAATCGATATGGCGGGAGACCATCGGGGCCACCAGCAGGTCATTGCGGCGGCTGGCAGCATCCACCAGCACTTTCCAGTAGGCGGTGCCGTACCGCTGCAACAGATAGACCACCGTCCCCGGTCTCCGCATCGCCCAATCGGAGAACGCCGTGGAGTTGGCATGGTGCAGGGGGTTGACGAGCAATATGCCCACCCGGCTCTCCGCGGAAGTCCCGAAATAGGACTCATAGGTAAGGCGGTTGGCCAGGTAGCTGCGGTGGGGGAGGCTGGCCCCTTTGGGCTGGCCGGTAGTGCCGGAGGTAAAGATTATCATTTTCTCGTCGGTGTAGTCCAGAGGAGGATAGGCCGGTCCGCCGGCCGGGTACTCCTCAACGTTTTCCGCGGCGAAGAAGGTCACTCCGTCCAGTCCGGACTTAATCTCACCGATACGGTCGCAGAACCCCCGGTCATAGACTACAAAGCGGGCACCAGTAACTCTGGCCTTCCAGATGATACGTTCGTCATCATCCGACTGCCAGTTGACGGTTACCGGCACGCATCCCGCCAGCACCCCGGCCAGACGAAAAACCAGGTCATAGGGGCTGTTGGCGGAAAAGCAGTGCACCATACGGTCACCCTTGACCGCACCGTGCTCGATAAGGAAGGCAGCGGCAGCTTCGGCCAGGGCCAGAAACTCGCCCCGGGTCAGGACACGGCGCCTCAAGTCCCTGTCCTCGAAGGTGTAATATTCGAGGAAGACCTCCGCCGGGTCAGTGAAGGCGGCCAGATATTCGTCCCGCGGTGAGGAAAACGGGCTGAGCGAGGTAACGGCCTTTCCCGTGTCCAGAGTGTAAAGGCCGGTTTCCGGTATGTTCATCACCCCTATACTAGGCTACGGTTTACCGGATGTCAACGCCCCGATTGACTTCCGGTCAGCTTGCGGTTATGATAGTGGCAATACCAACATTCGGGAGGTTGGACCATTGGCTGAAGAGAAACACCTGGCAGCCCTGAAAGAGAGCATCGTAAAACTCGATTTTGGCACCATCGAAACTGCGGCGCGGGGGGCGATGGAGGCAGGAATCGACCCCGGGACAGCGATTAGCCGGGGCATTGTCCCCGGCATGGCGGTGGTGGGGGAGAAGTTCGAGAGCGGCGAGTATTTCCTTTCGGAACTGGTGGTGGCGGCGGAGGTAATGAAGGAGGGAATGAAGGTCATCAATCCCTACATCAAGCAGGAAGACCGGAGCATTGCCCGGAAAGTGGTCATCGCCACCGTGGAGGGAGACCACCACGACCTGGGGAAAAACATCGTTACCACACTGCTTATCGCCCAGGGCTTTGATGTATTCGACCTGGGCATTGACGTCAGCCCTTCCCGCATTACGGACGCGGTAAAAGAGCACCAGCCGGATATCCTGGGCATGTCGGCGCTGCTCACCCTGACTATGACCAAGATGGGGGAAACAATCGAAAGCCTGAAAGAGGCCGGACTCCGGGACCGGGTCAAGGTAATCGTCGGCGGCACGCCGGTGACCCCGGAGTTCGCCGAAAGCATCGGCGCCGATTACCGGGCGCTGAACGCCCTGGAAGGGGTGAAAAAATGCGTGGAGTGGGTAGCTCCGGGTGAAAGGAGGCAGTGAGATGCCGGAAATGACCAGGCGAGAACGGATTCTGACCGCCAGCCGGGGGAAACGGGCTGACCGGCTGCCCTTTTTCCACTGGTGGCGTCACTGCCAGCTGGGCTGGGCGGAGCGCGAGTGCCGCAACCGGGGCATGGGCATGGTCTGGGCCCGCCCCGCCTACACCACCAAGCTCCACGATGTCAGCGTCAGCGAGGAGGAGATTGTCTCCGGAGGAGCCACCATATACCGCAAGACCTTTACCACGCCAGTGGGCAGCGTCTTCTACGATGAGCAGCGGGAGTCCGGCACCGGGCAGTGGCACGGCGCCCGCTCCTGGAAAGACGTGAGTCCCTGGCTTACCCAGCGCCTGATCAAAGGTCCGGAAGACTACCCGGTGGTCAAGTTTATCGTGGAGCATACTGAATACAAAGCAGACTATTTCCCCATCGAGCAGGCCAAGGACTGGCTGGGGGATGACGGGATAGTCACCGATTTCCACCCGCACACCCCGATGCAGACGCTGATGATAGACTGGGTGGGCAGCGAGGGGGGACGCTTTTTCATTCACCACGCCAAATACCCGGATCTGGTGGAAGACCTCTACCAGGCTATCGCCAAAAGCCGGGAAGCGGTGTACGAAATATCCGCCAGGTCACCGGCCGATGTCAGCTTCTGCGGGGACAACATCGATGGCGTGCTGGTCAACCCGCGCCTTTTCCAGAAGTACTTTATGCCGGAATACGAGAAGATGGCGGCGGCACTGCGGCCTCACGATAAACCGCTGGCGGTCCACATGGACGGGCGCGTGGGCGTACTCAAGGACCTCATCGCGAAAACGCCCATCGATATCATCGAGGCGCTGCACCCGCCCCCGATGGGAGACCTGCCCATCGGCGAGGCGCTGGCCGCCTGGCCGGACAAGGCCATCTGGGTGGGCTTTCCCGGCTCGGTCTACGCGCTGGGCCCGGAAGCAACCCGGAAAGGGGCACTGGAGTTGCTGCGGGACGTAGTTTCCGGGGAGAGGCTGGGTATCGCCATGTCCACGGAGAATATCGTCTCCAACGAGAACCTGCGGATGGTGACTTCCGTGCTGGAAAACGCGGAGCTGCCGCTGAGCCCGGAATCAATTAACGGTATCGAAAAGTCTCTGCCCTGAGACGGGAGGGCTGAACCACCAGCGGTTGAGCAAAGAGGGCGGCCCGGCCGCCCTCTTTGCTTTGTCCGTCTCTCTCTAGCAGACGTCCTTGATGGCAAAGTCCAGACCCAGCTCGGTCAGTTTTTCTTTCGTCGGGTTGCCGGTCTTGAGGTCCCACCCGCGGTAGGCATAGTAGTCATCCTTCAGACGCTCCAGGGTCTCTTTCGGGATATGGCTGCCCTGCATAGGGCCTTCCGGGACCGGTTCTTCCATAAACCTCACCGGGAGCCGGTCATCCTCGCGGGTGAAGCCTTCTCGCGCCGAAAAGCAGCGTATCATATTCCACTGCCGCTCGGCGATTTTCCTCGCCTGGTCATAGTTCAGGTCCCAGCCGGTGACCGCGTTCAGCGCTTCAATGGTATTATCGCTTATCTTCATCGGCCCCCAGACCGGCTCGCCCAGGTGACAAACCAGCATCGAATCGCAGAGTATCAGCCAGTGGTTCACCTCGGCGGCCAGGGCGCCTTTGCCTTCCAGGGTATTGCGATCCACCAGGCCGCTCTTTTCCGCGGTGGGCCGGATGTCATGGTGGCTGCCGCCTCTGGGGCCGGTGGCATAGCCCACCGCCGCCGCCGGGAAGGGACGGCAGGTATGTCCCGGCCACTCCACGCCTTTGTTCTGTATGGCAAAGCGCTCACTGCCCCGGCCGGTGATTCTGGCCGCTTCCCTGGTACCTTTGGCCAGCAGAGCCCCCAGACCTTGCCGCTTCCCGATTTTTCTTATCATCTCCAGCATACCGTCAGCGTTACCGAAGCGGAGGTCAATACCATCCGTATCCCCGGTGGTAAAGATGCCGTTCTCGTAGCATTCCATCGCCCAGGAAATGCACAGCGCCGTAGAAATCAGGTCGAGGCCGTACTCGTCGCAGAGTTCGTCCGCCTTGCAGAGTACCTCAATGTTGTCGACCTCACAGATGCTACCGAAGCCGTATATTGTCTCGTAGTCGGCGCCGTTAATCACCGATTTATACGGTCCGTCAGGCACCACGCTGAACTTGGTGCAATTTATGGAGCAGGCGAAGCAGGCGCGGTCACCTTTGACCACTTTTTCCCGCATCGCTTCACCGGTGATGTCTTTCATCCCCTGGAAAACTTCCGTCTGCCAGTTACGGGTGGGCAGTATGCCGCCCGCGTTCATTGCCGCCACGTTCCGGGGGGTGCCGTAGCCGGAGAGGCCCTGCACCGCCGGCGTGGTGGCGAAGAGTTCATTCAGCTTCATCGCCGTGTTGTAGACTTTGAGCATATTGGGTACGGTGACTTCGCCGGTGCCGCGCACGGCGACGGCTTTCAGGTTCTTGGAGCCCATCACGGCGCCCATGCCGCCACGGCCGGCGGCGCGGATGTCCAGCAGTATCATCGCATAGGGCGATTTTTCTTCACCCGCTTCACCGATGGTGGCGATGTGTATTTCTTCATCGCCTATCTCTTCCCGCAGGATATCCTGTGTTTGAAAAGGGTCTTTCCCCCAGAGGTGACTGGCATCCCGGATTTCCACACGGTCATCGTCAATCCAGAGGTAGACGGGGTTTTCCGCCCTGCCTTCCACAATCATCCCGTCATAACCGGCGTACTTGAACTCCGCGCCCAGGTAGCCGCCGAAAATACTGTGGAAGAACGAGCCGGTATAAGGGGATTTGGCGCAGACCGAAGCGCGGGAAGCGGCCGGAATCATCGTCCCGAGCGCCGGTCCGGTCATAAGAACCAGCTTGTTATCCGGGCCGAGGGGGTCGATTCCGGGGGGCAGTTCTTCATAGAGAATGCGGGCGGAAAGGCCCACCCCACCCACGAACTCTTCCGCCCAATCTTCACGCAGCGGTTCCTTGCTGACCTTCCGGTCACTCAGGTTCACCCGCAGTATCTGGCCTACATAGCCGCCGTGTTTAAAGCCTTTTGCCATCTTAGCCGCCTCCTATCGGAAAAATAATCGCTAGCTCGTCTCCGTCTTTAATCGCCCGTTCCATATCGGTGGTCGAGCGGATAATCGCCTCGTTGAGTACAATGAGAAAGGGGGTAATTTCACCGGTAGCCGGGTCCCACAGCTTTTCCCGGAATGGCTGCCCGTATTTCCGGACCAGCGTATGAAATAGCTCTCTTACCGTCTCCGGCCCGGCTACCTCAACTTCAACAATATCCGCGCCGAGGATATCCCGGATTACGGAAAAAGTTTTCACCTTCACCCGTGCCATTCCGCTTCCCTTGCTACCGGCTTACCGATTCCAGCCACTCTCTGGCCACTCGCCTGGCATCGGCTACCGTAATCCGCTCCGGCTTTGCCTCCGTTTCCTGCCATTCAATCGCCTTCGGCAGGCAAAACTGCACGCAGACCGGATTGCCGAAACAGTAATCACAGCTTTCCAGAAGCACCGGCACCGGTGTTTCCGGGATGTCCACCAGGCATACCTTTATCCGGGAATCTTTCGGGTTGAAGACACCAGTCTTCACTGCGGAGCAGGCCAGCTCGCACAGCCGGCAGCCGGTACACTTTTCCATGGTTATCTTGATATGTTTTTCCAAGAACGCACCTCCTTCTTAACGATGCACCTTCTGCTTACTTTTAATGGTCTGCAGGGCGTCCTCTTTCGCCTGGCGGATGTGCTCACGCATGACACCTTCACACAGATCAGGGTCCTTCAGGTAGAGGGCAAGCACTATTTTCCGGTGACCGTCCAGGGTGCGCCTGGCACCTTCCGGGGAATGCAGTGTTTCTCTACGGTAGCGCAGCACCTGCTTCCGCATATCCACAATCAGCCGGTAGAAGCGCTGCCGGTCAGATACCAGCTCGTGAAGGACGTCATGAAAGCGGGTATTCCAATCGAATAACTCATCCAGACGGCCCGCTTCCAGAGCGGTCTCCGCCCGCTTGATAAAACCTTCGAGCCGGGCCAGGTTCTCTCCGGAGATTTTAGCGGAAATTATCCTGAGTGCATAGCCTTCCAGGGCGGCCCTGATTTCAAACCGGTCCTCCACTTCTTCCCGGGACTCCCCGGAGACGATGAAACCGCGTCTGGCGCGGAGTTGAATTAACCCTTCCGTTTCCAGCTTGTGCAGGGCTTCCCGCACCGGGGTGCGGCTGACCCCGAGTATTTCCGCCAGCCGCTCCTCTCCGAGCCGCTCCTCCGGGCTGAGCCGACCGGAGATAATCTCCGATTTCAGATGCTCATAGACCTGTCTGCGCACCGGTCTCTTTACCTGTTTCAGGCTACTGTTCGCTTCCGACATTGTATCCAATATTTCAGAGCAGCGGTTTTACTCACTTAGTCTACAGATAAATACAAACAATGTCAATAGCGCCCGGCGTTCAATTTTGGCACCAGGGGCATATTGTATCCAATATCTACTTTTTTGGGGCGCCCTCAAGGTCAGGAACGGCGCCTCCAGTGACAGGGCGGACTAGCGGACCGGCACAGCCCGTTCCCCGGGAATGAGAAGAAGGCGGCAGGAGGTGGTCTATTCCATCTTCTGTCTGATTTGCATGGTTACCACGGAGAGAAAAAGGCCGGCCACTCCGAAACCGAAGTAGGCCGTCATCAGGTCGGCTGCCGGAGAGCCACCGAATATGCGGACGAACCCCCCAAGTAAGGACAGGGCGCCGAAGACGAAAAGGGTCCAGGCAGTTATAGTGGTCAGGGCTTTGAAAATGGATGGCATTTCACACCTCCTCGGACAAAATAGCCAGTTTATCCCGGTTTGATGGTGTAATATAGCACGAAAAATATTTTCTGTCCAGAAGGTTGTTGAAACCAGCAGCGCAATAACTTCAATTCCTCCGGTGTTCTTTGCCAACAAGAACTTGACAGAGGCGATAAGCGGTGTTATTATCGACCACAAAAATCAGTTTCAGGTAACTACCAATGCCAGCCGAATACGAGATGGGACAAAAGGTGGCCATAAAACCGGCCGGGGGGAAAGGAATCTCCGCCCGGGAAAATGACGTGCACCGTTATGCTGGACAGACCGGCGTAATCACCAATTACCACTGGATAGAGCCGCCTGCCGGCGGGGTGTTTTACCTCTACACGGTACGCATCGACCGTACGGAGAAAGAGATTGTCCTCTACGCGGACGAGATTGAACGTCTGCGCAATCCGGAGAAGCGTTCCCGCCGCCTGAAAGCCAACTAGTGTTTTTCCCCAAAGCCCCGGAGATACCGCCGGCTTGCACCCGTTGCAATTCCAGCGGCTTTAGTCTATTATCCGGGTAAAGATTTTAGAACGGAGGCAGGGACAGCCATGAGAATAATCGACCTTACCCACCATATCCGCAACCACTGGCGCTGGTATGCCGAGCTGGAGGTGAAGCGCACCTACGAGAATGACTTTTTCCGCCAGCAATACATCCATTTCAACCCCCACGGCTTTACCCACGTGGATGCCCCCATGCATTTTATTCCCGGTGGCGCACCAATCGAGCAGGTGCCGCTGGACAAGTTCTATGGCGAAGCGGCCATCGTCAACCTGTCCCATCTGGGCGAAAGCGAAGGGGTAACCGCCGCGGAGCTGGAAAAGCACGGCCAGCACATCCGCCCGGGAGACATCGTTCTGCTGCGCACGGACTGGCCGCAGAAGTGTGACCTGATGAGCCAGGACTTCTGGGTGAAGGCGCCGTACACGGCACGCGACGGCTGCGAGTGGCTGGTGCAGCGGCAGGTCAAGACCGTGGGATACGATTATCCCTGTGACTACCTGCTGCGTTATGAGGCTACCGACCCGGGGCGCAAAGCCACCCGGGAAGAAAATACCACCCACGATGTTTTCTTCCGGGAAGGCATTCTCGTCATCGAATACGTCTGCAATCTCCACCTGCTGAAGAAGGACCGCGTCCAGTTCATGGCGCTGCCCATTCCCTTTGAGGGCGCAGACGGTTCCCCGGTAAGAGCCATCGCTTTTGAAGAGTAAGAAGCGGAAAGGACCAGCCGGAGGCCGGGGCGGACCAGCTGACCAGGGAGAAGCCTGCTACGCGGCAAAGGTTGTCCAGAGCCAGGCAAGGGCAAAGCCAGATATGGCCCCGACGATGACCTGAAACGGGGTATGTCCGAGGAACTCCCGCATATCAGCTTCAAGACTGGTTAGCGACTGCCTGAGCCGGAGTTCGCGGACGATGCGGTTGAGGACGACCGACTGCTGGCTGACCGACTGCCGGACACCGGCGGCGTCATACATCACAATCAGCGCCAGGATAACCGAGACCCCGAAAGCGGCCGAGCCGAAGCCGGCAGTCATGGCGGTGGTGGTAGCCAGGGCAGTAACTACCGCAGAGTGTGCCGAGGGCATTCCGCCGCTTCTGACCAGGTAACGGAAATCCAGCCCCTTTCCCTGCAGCAGCGCCACCACCGTCTTGGTCAGCTGGGCAAGCGCCCAGGCACAAACCGGGATGACCAGCACTTCATTGGTGATAAACTCGTAGAGCACTCCACTCCTCGAATCTTTTCTTGCCCGGTGCCAACCGCGGCAAAGCAATCCCGGGTTTCTCCCGCTGCAATGTTAAAGTTCCCGGCGGAAACTGTCAAGGCAGAGCCGGAAATACACACTCCCGTGTATCCGATATCATCACTTATGATGATATTCCGCGCCTCACAGATATGGTAGACTGTGGCAAACTTGTAAAGAGAGGAAAGGCGTAATAGCTCCGCTGGCACTAAGGGACATCGTCCACCCGGCCCATATGGGGAGCCAGTGGTTCAAATTACATTACGGTGGTAACTGCTTTACCTGCCACAACGTAAACAGAGAAGGCGAATTTGAGATTCTCACCGAAAAAGTGGATGTAAACGAAAAAGGGGTACCCAACCCGGACAAGCTCCCATATCCGGCGCAATTGAAGCCCATTCTGATTGGAGCGTCCCGGCAACAGATGCCAGGACCGAGCGAGTTGATGGGACTCGATAGCCGCTAAAGCAGCGACACCGCGTAGAGCCTCTGCTGACTGGCAGAGGCTTTGCCTTTTAAGATTATCGAATATCCACCGCACGCCCATTGCTTTCCTCTAGTCTTTATGAGCACGGTATTGACAAATTAAATACTATATACTAGTATAAGGTATAGGTTCCGTGTCCGGGAAGCGTACCAAGATAAGTACGGGTAAACAGTTTAATCGCCCGTCAAACCGAAAAGACGGAGCAGGGTGCAAAGAAGTGCCAGACAAAACAAAGGGAAAAACGAACATAATTCTTCCGGTCACCGGGATGAGCTGCGCTTCCTGTGCCGTCTCCATCGAGAACGGGCTGGCTGGCGTTGACGGGGTATCAGACGTGAACGTCAACTTCGCCAGCGAAAAGGCGACCGTAGCCTATGACCCGCAAAAAGTGGACAGGCAGAAGCTGATAGATACGGTGGAAGAAACCGGCTATGGTGTGGCGCTGGAGAAAAGGACTCTGAGCATCGGAGGGATGACCTGCGCCTCCTGTGTCTCCACGGTGGAGAAAGCTCTCTCCGAAGTGCCCGGAGTGGTAACGGCAAACGTTAATCTGGCCAGCGAAAAGGCAACCGTGGAATACCTGGCGGGACAGGTTACCCTGTCCGACCTGCGCAAAGCCGTCCAGGGTGCGGGCTACAGCATCCGGGAAGAAGCCGGCGCAGAAGATGCCGCGGGAGCAGAGGCCACGGCGGCACTTACGCGCCGGGAACTACGCACCCTGAAGGCAAAGCTGGTCCTGGCCGGTACCATCGGCGTATATATGCTACTGAACGCCGTTTCCGAAATCAGCGGTAGATGGATGCCGGCACCGCTATCAAACCACTATCTGCTGTGGGTGCTGGCAACGCCGGTACAGTTCTGGGCCGGCTGGCAGTTTTACCGAGGCCTGTGGGGAGGACTGAAGCACCGGCGGGCCAATATGAACACCCTGATTGCGGTGGGTACGTCAGCCGCTTACTTCTACAGCGTGGCCGCAGTCCTCTTCCCGGAATTTTTTATCTCCGGCGGGCGTGAGGCCGCCGTTTACTTCGATACGGCGGTTATCATCGTTGCCCTTATTTTGCTGGGCAGATTCCTCGAGTTCCGGGCGAAAGGACAGACTTCTGAAGCAATCAAGAAACTCATCGGCATGCAGGCCAAAACGGCCAGAGTGATACGGGACAACGAGGAGCGGGATATCCCGGTGGAAGAGGTGGTGGCAGGGGACATCATCCTGGTACGCCCGGGAGAAAAAGTGCCCGTGGACGGCATTATCCGGGAAGGGTATTCCAGCATCGACGAGTCCATGGTGACCGGCGAGAGCATACCGGTGGAAAAGAGTTCCGGAGACGAGGTAATCGGCGCGACCATAAACAAGACGGGGAGCTTCCGCTTCGAAGCCACCAAGGTGGGCAAAGACACCGTTCTGGCCCAGATTATCCGGCTGGTAGAAGAAGCCCAGGGAAGCAAAGCGCCCATCCAGAGACTGGCCGACCTGATAGCGTCTTATTTCGTACCTGCGGTTATCGGCATCGGCGTGGTTACGTTTATCCTATGGTACGTCTTCGGCCCGGCGCCGGCCCTGACCTTCGCCCTGCTCAATTTCGTAGCGGTGCTAATCATCGCCTGTCCGTGCGCCCTGGGACTGGCCACGCCCACGGCGATAATGGTGGGCACCGGCAAAGGGGCGGAAAACGGGGTCCTCATCCGGAGCGGAGAGGCACTGGAGACGGCCCACAAGATAAACGCCATTATCCTGGACAAGACCGGTACTCTCACCGAAGGAAAACCGGTAGTGACCGACGTGCTGAGCATCCCCGGTTTCGAGGAAAGAGAACTGCTCAATCTGGCGGCTTCCGCGGAACGGGGTTCGGAGCATCCGCTGGGAGAAGCCATCGTTAATGCTGCCCGGGAAAAAGGTCTAAAGCTGCATGATACATCGGATTTCAGCGCCATTCCCGGCCACGGAATCCAGGTCAAGCTGGACAACAGGCGGATACTGCTGGGCAATGTGAAGCTGATGCGGGACCACAGGCTCTCCCTGAACGGCCTGGACAGTGAAGCACTGAACCTGTCCGGGCAGGGCAAGACGCCCATGTTCGTGGGCGTGGATGGAGAGGTGGCGGGGATTATTGCCGTGGCCGATACCCTGAAACCAAACTCCCGGGAGACCGTCGCCGAACTGCACCGCCAGGGGCTGGAAGTGGTGATGATTACCGGAGATAACCGGAGTACCGCAGACGCCATCGCCCGGGAGGCGGGTATCGACCGGGCTCTGGCGGAAGTACTCCCGGAACATAAAGCCCGTGAGGTCAAAAAACTACAGCAAGAAGGCAAGGTGGTGGCGATGGTCGGTGACGGGATAAATGACGCGCCGGCACTAGCGCAGGCGGACATCGGCATCGCCATCGGCACCGGTACCGACGTGGCGATGGAAGCGGCCGATATTACCCTGATGAGCGGCGACCTCCGCGGCGTGGTTACCGCCGTCTCGTTGAGCAAGCGCACCATGCGGACGATAAAGCAAAACCTCTTCTGGGCGTTTGCCTACAATACGGCGCTTATCCCGGTGGCCGCCGGGGTCCTCTACTTCGTTTTCGGGGAGAGCATGACCCCGCCCGGACTGCGTTTTTTCCTGGGTGACTTTGGCTTTCTGAACCCGATGCTGGCCGCCCTGGCCATGGCCACCAGCTCCCTCACCGTACTCTCCAACTCGCTGCGGCTGAAGCGATTCCGGCCAGCCAGATTCTCCGCCGGTACGCCGGTGCCCCCGAAAGTACGGTCATCAAAGCCGGAAACAGCCCAGGAACCCGGCAAATCGATTGCGGAAACGAAGAAAACTGCCGCACCGGCAGGTGAGCCGGCAGAAAAAAAGGAGGAGGTGACGACAATGGCGATTGACCCGGTCTGCAAGATGGAAGTTGAGGAAAGTTCAGCGGCGGCGACCTCAGAATACAAGGGCAAGACCTATTACTTCTGCGCCCCGGGGTGCAAGAAAGCTTTTGACACCGACCCGGAAAAGTACCTGACTGAAGATTAATCCCCCGCATAGACCCGCGTACCGGCTCTGGCCCTACCCGGAGCACGCCACCGCTAATTGCTTTTCACCCCTCCCGTATGTATAATCGAGCCGGGGAGAAAGATGTGTCCCCGAAGAAAAGAAACGAGAGGGAGCAGCAAGACTATGGGTAGGAATGCCAGAGTCGGTCTTACCAGGGACTTCTTTGACGAGCAGGGGAAATTCGTGATGCCCGACCCCGGGCTCGCTTTGCTCGATGATATGCCCTCGGTAGACTACGAGATGATTCCGGAGTTTCTCAAAGTGGTCACTCCGGAACAGATACGGGGATTCGATATGGTGGTTACCTTCCGGCCGCTGTGGCGACCGGAAAGCACCGAAGGGAACGACCGGCTCATCTCCATCCACCGCGGCGGCGTGGGCTACGAGCGACTGGACGTCCCGGCGCTGACCAGGGACGGGATAATGCTGTTCATTACCCCGGACGCGGTGAGGCGCCCGATGGCGGTGGTCTATATGACTTTCATCCTGGCGCTGAACACCCGGCTGCTGGACAAGAACCGCCTGATACGTGAGGGGAAGTGGGGAGAGCAATACCATTACCAGGGCTACGGGCTGGAAGGTAGGACACTGGGGGCCATCGGTGTGGGCAACATCGGGCACGAGATGTTCAAGCTGGCCAGGCCCTTCGATATGAGGCACATCGCCTACGACCCGTATGCGTCTCCGGAAGCGGTTGCCGATGTCGGCGTTGAGCTGGTCGACCTGGACACCGTCCTCGCCGAATCGGACATCCTGACCATCATCTGCCCGCTGAATGAAGAAACCCGGCATATAATCGGCGCCCGGGAGCTGGGGAAGATGAAAGAGACCGCCTTTCTGATAAACGCCGCCCGCGGGCCAATCGTGGACGAGGCTGCCCTGATAAAGGCGCTGCAGGAAAAGCGGATAAGGGGGGCGGGGCTGGATGTCTTCGAGCAGGAGCCGGTATCCATAGACAATCCCCTGCTCCAGATGGACAACGTCATCCTGAGCCCGCACGCCCTGGCGCAGACCGACCAGACGTTCGGCAATATGTGGCGCATCATCACCGAGCAGATTAACCAGCTCATCCACGACGAGATACCCAGACCGCTGGTCAACCGGGAAGTACTGGAAAGCCCGGTGTTCAAAGAGAAGTTCCAGCGCTTCCAGGACGAGCTGCGCTGATACGCCAGTTTATTCCGCTTTCAGCTCTGCCAGCAGAGAAACGGCGCGGCTGGTGAGGATGCTGGCCGCATTCAGGGACAAAAAGCGGGCCCCTTTCTGCCGGAAGCGGCGGGCTTCATCGGCACCAGCAGCGCCGATAGCCCCCACTCCCACCGCCCGGCCAGCCGCCTGCCCCCGGGAGATAACCGCATCTACGGCGTCTTCTACCCGCCGGTCAGTGATCCTGCCCGGTATTCCCAGCGACAGGGATAAATCCAGGCGCCCGATGAAGAGAACATCGAGCCCGGGCACGGCGAGGATTTCCGCCAGGTTGTCCAGGGCTTCTTTTTCCTCAATCATGGCGATGACCATAGTTTCCCGGTTGGCCGCCACCACGTAATCGGCAACATTCATCCGGCTCAAGTTCAGGGAACGGCCGGCGATGCCGCGATGGCCCAGCGGGGGAAACTTTACCGCTTCCACCGCCGCCATGACTTCCCGGCCGGTGTTACAATGGGGGAAGATAATACCCATAACCCCGGAGTCCAGCAGGCGCTGGGTCATTCCGGGACTGCCGGGGGCCACCCGCACCAGCGGAGTCAGACCGGTCATCTCCGCCACACGGACCATCTCCAGGACCGATTCTTCGCTCAGAGGCCCGTGCTCGAGGTCGAAGTAAATAAAATCGTAGCCGGTACCGCCCAGGCTTTCCACCAGGGACGTGGAAGCAAAGTCCAGCCGGAACCCGTAGACGGCCCCGCCCGCTTCCAGCCTGGCCCTGGTGGTGTTCTTTATCATTTTTTCACCTCTGCGTCTCTTACGGAGAAATTTTATCCACCCGCCTGACGGGTCACCGATAACTATATAACCAATCAATGCGCCAAAGCAACCCGGAATGTTTGCAGTCCGCAGCAGCTCCGTATTATTATCTAGACAAAACATTGCAGTGATGAATACCATTCGTCTGATAGCGCACCACGGCGCTTCCGGCGGCGTCCTGGCCGGAATATGAGCAAAGGAGGAACAAGTACCGTGCCGAACTATCGTATCCGACCACTCCTGCCCATCCGAATGGAAACAGACATGGGCATCCTGGCTTTCCGCTACAAGTACGGGGTCAAAATCCAGTCGCCAGCGTTTTTCTGGTACATCGAAGGGGCGGAAAAGAACATCCTGGTGGACACCAGCGCTGACGCCGGAATGGCCATGAGCTACCGAGGATTCCCGGCGGAAGAACTGACCACCTTCGAGGGAGCGCTGGCCAGCGTGGGGCTGAAGCCCGACGACATCGACCTGGTCATCCAGACCCACCTGCACTGGGACCACTGCGCCAATACGGCCAAGTGCCGCAACGCCCGGGTACTGGTAACGGAAGAAGAACTGCGCTTCGCCCTCTCTCCCCATCCCCTCACCGGCCTCAGTTACAAGAAAGACCTGCTTACCGACCTTAACTTTGTCCTGGTTAACGGCCGGTACCAGGCAGCACCGGGCATAGAGCTCATTCCCGCCCCCGGACATTCCCCGGGAGTGCAGGCAGTCGCCATCGACACGGAGAAAGGCAAGGCCATCATCACCGGTTTCTGCTGTGTCATGGAAAACTTCTATCCGCCGGAAGAGGTGAAGAAAATGATGCCGGTAATAACGCCGGGTACCCACCTGAACGCG
>CAZTMR010000010.1:0-43627 GCA_964615345.1 uncultured Dehalococcoidaceae bacterium
CTGTGCACCATTCTGAGGCGGTTGCATAAGCCCTCATGTCCAGACCTCTGAATCTGCCCGCCTCCCCTTCTCCCCCGGCGATGGGGACCGGGGAGGTCCCGGTCAATCTCCCGTATCCTTCGATATTATCGCGTGAGAGCGGTTCCTCCAGCCAGAGGATGCCATACTGCTCAAATTGACGGGCGCGGCGGATGGCGGTCATAGTGTCCCAGCAGCAGCCGGCATCGACCATTACATCGCAACCGTCTCCGGCGCCGCTTCTTGCCCCGGCGACCAGCTCCAGGTCCAGCTTTTCGCTCTGGCCGATGGGGGGCCAGCCTAACTTCACCGCGGTGAAACCCCGCTCCACCCATTTTTTTGCCGTCTTACCGGTCTCCCGGCCGTTTTTACCGAACAGGGTGCTGGCATAAGCGCGGATTTTCCGGTGATGGGCACCGCCGAGCAACCGGTAAACGGGCTGGCCAAAATACTTTCCGGCAATATCCCAGAGAGCGATATCGATCCCACCGATGGCGTGAAAGGCGACCCCCTGACGCCCATAGTCAATACTAGCCTGATACATCCTCTCGTTCAGCAGCCGGATATCCAGAGGGTTATGGCCGATGATAACACTCCCCAAGCCGGAAACCGGACTGTTAGCCGGCGGCGCATCAATAATGGCCTGAACCACCGGAGGGCAGGAGTCCACCTCACCAATGCCAACGATTCCTTCGTCCGTGGACACTTTCACGATGAGCGTCTGCCGCACCGTCAGGTACGGCCCGGCATGGGAGTCAGGCAGCCGCAGCGCTATGGCTTCAACTCCGGTGATTTTCATTTCCGCGTTACCTCCCGGCATTCTGGTTGAAACTGATTATACTCCGGGGGCAGAGCGGGAAGCAATATTTTACTCCGGCGCCCGGCCAAAGGCACCCGTACAGGCGCGGTATTGTGTCAGGAGGCAACCGGCGCAATCTTGGCCAAGGTGATTTACCGGCTCTGTACCGAATTACCATATTAGTATCAGTAACTGATTTAAATCGACTTTAGAACGTATACAATGACTAATGGGAGAGAGAGCAGGGATAGCCGGGATATCGCCGGCCTGCTCGGCAGGCTGGCGTACATTACGTTTCTGCCCGTGACATTCCGTGTCGGTCCCGGCTTATGTTTTCTGCGGCGGAACGGGGAAAAACCCGCCGCCCGGAGGAACGGCCTCCGGAACAGCCAGAGAAATTGATACGGAAAGGACGGGTGAAACTGCCCGGCATGACAGTTAAGCAATAAAGACGGTCACCGAGGTTTACCAAAGGAGCGGAGTATCTGCTGGCTATTGCCTTCCTCTTCGACTTTGTCGCCTTCCGGGAGATTATGCAGCGCCGCGAGAAGAGAAACATGCTCAGAACTGTGCCCGTGTTGGCGGTTGCCCTCGCCCACGGTAATCACTGGGGCCTTTTGACTACCGCTTACGGCTACTGGTTCTTCTTCGAGATACTGGGACTGGTCCTCCTGCCCGCTCTTCTCTTCGTTGCCGGGACAGGGGGAAAAGATGGCTGCGGTGCTCTCTGCCGCCGTTATCGTCGTCATCGGCATCATCGTTAACCGGATGCCGGTGCTGGGGGAACACCCGGACTTCTGCGAAGAAGAACCCTGACCGCATCCAGAGCGTCTTTTTCCGGTGAAAATTGACACGCCCCGTTTTACCTGTTAATATTTGTTTATCCGTATATAGAGATATTATTTACCCCCAGGGGAAACGAAGATGAGCTACAATCTGGAACTATGGAAAATGAAGGCGGAACTGTGCAAGACCTTCTCTGACCCCACCCGGCTGATGATTATCAACGAACTGCGGGACGGTGAAAAACAGGTGGGAGACCTGGCGCAGACCCTCCAGATCCCCCAGGCGATGGTATCGCGCCACCTGGCTATTCTCCGCGAGAAGGGTGTCGCCGCGGCGCGGCGCGAGGGGACGAATATCCATTACAGCCTGACCAACCCCGGGATATGCGAAGCCTGTGACCTGATGCACGATATCTTGCTACAACAAATCGCCAGAAACCGGGAGCTTGCCGAAAGGCTGACTTCCTGATTCCGGGCACTCTCTACACCGAAAGCCGCGAACAGCATCAAACAAAGGAGCAGTGATGGGGAAAATAGACAGCGTAGAGAAGACCTATCTCGAGAGTAAGTTTGGCAACCGCGTCTGCTTTAACCGGACGGAGAGAAAGCTTTACAGCCATGATATTTCAGCTTTACCCGGCCTGGCCAAACCGTTCATCGGCAGCACGGTGCCGGAGGCGGTAGTCCAGCCGGAGACGGAGGAGGAACTGGTGGAACTGGTACGCTGGGCGGCGGCCAACCGGATACCGCTTACTCCCCGCGGCAAAGCATCATCCGGATACGGGGGCGCCGTGCCGGTGCGGAAAGGGCTGGTGGTAGACTTCTACCGGATGAGAAAAATCGGCCACATAGACCCGGAAGCGATGACCGCCACGGCACAGGCCGGGGTGGTCTGGGAAAAGCTCGACCGCGCGCTCGAGAAGCACGGGCTTACCCTGCGGCTCTACCCTTCCAGCTATCCGGCGGCCACCATCGGGGGCTGGCTGGCCCAGGGGGGCACCGGCATCGGCTCTTTCCAGTGGGGGTGGTTCCGGGATAACGTGGTCAGCGCCCGGGTGGTCCTGCCGGACGGCGAGGTAAGGGAGTTCGGCGGAGTGGACCTGGACCTGATATCGGATGTCTCCGGGATTACCGGGCTCATCAGTGAAGTGACCGTCCGCGTTCAGCCGCTGGAAGAGATGGCAGTAGCGGCCATCGGCTGTCCGGATGCCGGTAACCTGCAGCGGCTGGTAGAGGACATCATCAAGGAGGAATTACCCGTCTGGTCTCTGCTCTTCATCAACCCCCGCATGGCGGAGATGAAAAACCGGGTCCCCCTGATGGAGCACCAGGGACACCCGGTGGAAGAGCGAGTGCTTCTGCCCGAGCAGTACATCGTCACCCTGACCTTCCGCCGGAAAGACGCTGCCGGGATAGCCCCCAGATTAGCCGGGCTCGCCGGACGCCACGGAGCGGAGGTGCTCAACGATGAGATAGCCCGGCACGAATGGCAGAACCGCTTCAAGCTGATGGTGGTCAAGCGGCTGGGCCCCAGCCTGGTACCCACGGAAATGGTAGTGCCTCTGTCCGGCCTGGGCAGTATGATGAACGAAGTAGAACAGAAGATAGATCAACCCCTGGTCAAAGAAGGGGTGGTAATACGGAAAGGGGCCGGCGGCCAACCCGAGGTGGTCATCCTGGGATTTATCCCCAGTAACCAGCGCAAATTCGGCTATAACCTGGTCTTTCCGCTGGCGCTCACCGCCATTAACATCGCGGAAAAGCACGGCGGCCGCCCTTACTCTACCGGACTTTACTTTGCCCGGAAAGCGCCGAAGGTGCTGGGGCGGGAGCGCCTGGCCCGGCTGAGCAAGTTCAAGGAAGCGCTGGACCCCCACCTCATCCTCAACCCGGGTAAAGTCACTGACGGCGGCGCGCTGGCTGCCTTTATCCAGGCCGCCGGTTTTTTTGAACCCGTCGTCCGCTCCTTCGGCAATCGGGTAGCCACCCGGATAGGTGAAGCCCCTTCAGGGCCGGTGCGGGGTATCCCCGCGGACATTGCCTGGTACGCTTACAGTTGCTCCCAGTGCGGCTACTGCGTTGACGAATGCGACCAGTTTTACGGGCGGGGCTGGGAGAGCCAGAGCCCGCGGGGCAAGTGGTACTGGCTGAGAGAGTATATGGAGGGGAGAGAAAAGTGGGACCAGTTCGTCACCGGTTCCATCCTGGCCTGCACCACCTGCGAGATATGCAACCAGCGCTGCTCCGCCTCTCTGCCCATAGAGCCCTCCTGGCTGAAGATGCGGGGCCACCTGGTACAGGAAGAAGGCAGGATGACCCTGCCGCCCTTCGAAATGATGGCCGCCGCCCTGGACAAGGAAGGGGACATCTGGGCCGGTTACCGCAGGGACCGGACTTCCTGGTTCCCGGAAGACCTCAAGGAGAAACACGGCGCCGGCCGGCCGGCGCGCGCGGTCTATTTTGCCGGCTGCACCGCCAGCTACGTGGAGCACGACATCGGCATGGCCAGCGTCCGTTTGCTGGACGAGGCCGGAGTTGACTTCGGCTACCTGGGGGAGAAGGAAAATTGCTGCGGCACGCCGATGCTGGTCTCCGGCAAGTGGGAGCTGTTCGCCGAGACAATGAAAAAGAACATCATGGCGGTGAAAAACGCCGGGGCGGATACCGTCATCTCTTCCTGTCCCGCCTGTGACATGATGTGGCGAAGCGTTTACCCCACCTGGGCGAAAAAGCTGGGAATAAAATATGATATCACAGCAAAGCACTACAGCGAGGTGGTGGCGGAGAAGATACGGAGCGGCGAGTTTGCCTTCCCGGAAAACGGGAACGGTGACCCGCCGGTGGCGGTGACCTGGCACGATTCCTGCCACATTGGCCGGGTCTCCGGGGTCTATGAACCACCCCGCGAGCTTATCCGGGCCATCCCCGGCGTGAACCTGGTGGAAATGGAGCATAACCGGGAAAACGCGCACTGCTGCGGCAGCGTTCTCACCCTGATCAAGGATCCGCCGGTGGCAGCTGACGTGGGCGAAGTACGCCTGAATGAAGCGGTGGCGGCCGGCGCGGAAAAGATAGCCGCGCTCTGCCCCTGCTGTGAGTTTCAGCTCCGGGTGAGCGCGGGCAAGAAGAACACACACATGGAGGTTATCGACCTGGCGCACCTGGCTTCGTCGGCGCTGGGCTATGAGTTCCCGGACCCCCATCCCGAGGTACAGCGCCAGTGGGCCGTCTTTGAAGCGATGATTGCCCTGATGACACCTCAGGGCTTTGCCGACCTGATGGGCACGATGTGGCCGGAGCTTATCGATGCCATGCCCTTCGGTATGGGGTCGATGATGCGCGCTATGGGCAGAATACCGGGGGCACTGAACCTGATGAAACCGATGTTCCCGGTGCTCTTTCCCCGGCTGCTCCCCATGATGATGCCCAAAGTAATGCCGGTGATGCTGGAGCGGGTGGCCGGGCGCGTTCCGATGCCTGACTACATGCTGGAGCAGATGCCGGAACTGATGCCCAGAGTCATGGACAACCTGATGCCTCATATGATTGGCGATGTGGTACCACTGGTGACCCAGCCAATGATTGACTACCTGAAAAATAACCGCTGATAAGCGTTACGACCGATACCCAGAGACGGCGCCAAGTGGTAAAATACCGGTCAGGAGTCCTGACAGGGGATAATATGTTCAAAAGCGGCGTCATCAGAGACATCATCCTTTTCATCATTGTCCTGGTGTTTCTCCTGGCCGTCATCCCGGTGATCTCTTCAATCTTCAAACAGTTAATCATCCTGCAAGCGATTATACTTATCGTCGGGACGGTGGCGCTCTCCTACCTGGTACGCCGGGTGCGGAGCAGGGGGAAGAAGTAGGCCCGGACAATCCTGAGCAGCAGACTGTTCTCTCCCTCCGCACCGTTTTTTCTTTATTCCCAACTGGCCACAGGTTGACGGTCTTTGACCCCGCGGGGTAGGATAAGACCAAAATAACCGCCAGAAAAGAGGAACCGGAGATGGTGAGCAAACGAACACAGGAACTCCTTAAGGCCGATGCGGAAAAAGTGGTCCATGGCATGGGAGTGGTGGGCCAGAACAAGGGTATCGTCATGGAAAAAGCCCACGGGATATACCTGGTGGATACCGAAGGCAAGGAGTACATCGACCTCTCCTCACAGCTGATATGCGTCAACCTGGGTCACGGACGGCAGGAAATTACGGATGCCGTGACCAGGGCGATGAAAGAGATTGACTTCGTGACCACCTTTTTCGGGATGACCAATCCCTACATCATCGAGGTCAGCGAGAAGCTGGCCCGGTTGACACCGGGAGATCTGGACCATTTTCACTATACCTCGGGCGGCGCCGAGGCGGTAGACTCGGCAGTGAAGCTGGCCCGCTATTACTGGAGCCGGCGAGGCATGGCCGGCAAATACAAGATTATCAGTCTCTACGCCTCTTACCACGGTTCGGCGGGGATATCGACCAACGTAACCGGGATGGGGCGCGGCCTCAACCAGAACCCTTACGGGCCGGTGGCTCCCGGCTTCGTCCACGTGGCGCCTCCCTACAGCTACCGCTGCATGTTCGGCGAGGTGGCCGACTGCTGCCAGGCGACCCTGGACTATCTGGAAGCGGTCATCCAGGCGGAAGGCCCGGAGAGCATCGCCGCCTTCATCGCGGAATCGATAATGGGTGCTGCCGGTGTCATCGAGCCGCCTCCCGGCTGGTGGCCCAGAGTGGCTGAACTCTGCCGGAAGTACGATATCTTGCTTATCGTCGACGAGATTATGTCCGGCTTCGCCCGCACGGGAAAGATGTTCGCCTGCGAACACTGGGGCGTCCAGGGAGATATGATGACCATGGCCAAAGGAATCGTCAACTCGGTGCTGCCCTTTGCCGCCGTGGCTCTCAGCGACCGGGTCCATGACGTGTTGAAGGACGCCAACCTGTCGCACGGCTTTACCTACAGCGGGCACCCCCTGGCGGCAGCGGCTTCTTCGGCGGCGCTGGATATCTACGTGCGGGACAAGGTAGCCGAAAACGCCGCCACGGTGGGCAATCACATCAAGCAGCGGCTGGAAGCCGAGTTCGTGCCCCTGCCCTGCGTGGCCTATGCCGATGGACGCGGCGTTTTCCAGGCGCTCGAACTGGTCAGCGATAAAGAGACCAAAGAACCCATCGACACGCCGACCAAAGAAAAGCTGTGGCAGGACCTTTTCCAGGCGGGCATTTTCACCCGGGTCATCGGCTGGCGGGGAAACCGGATGTTCATCTGTCCTCCCTGCACCATAACCATCGAAGAGGCTGACCGCGCGCTTGACACCATCAAGCCGCTGCTGGCGGCGCTGCCGCCGAAATAGCTCCGGCGGCTACAGGCACGGGTCTTTCAGGTAAATCTGGGTGGGGTTAACGTGGCGGAAGGTCTCCACCCTGGTCAGGGTCCCGGAAGCGGTGTCCAGCACCGCCCGGAGCAGCCTTTCGCCGGCTTCCCCGATGGTTTCTTTTCCCTCTATTACCGTGCCGGAATAGAAGTCCAGGCTGGTGGGTGCCATGGCCAGAGTCTTCGGGTTGGCCGATGTCCACATCAGCGGGGAGACCACCGCCGTTGAGGGATAGAGCAGGTCCTCCCCGGACAGTCCGCCGCCGCCCAGCTGAAAGATGACCAGCTGCGCCCCGGAAGCGGCGTAGCCGGCGAAAATGGAAACCGAACTCATCCAGTTATCCACGAAGTAAAGCCCTTTCCCTTGCGGGCGTTCGCCGTAGCGGAGGACCCCCTGAATGGGGGCGGAGCCGGACTTGTGAATCGCTCCCAGGGACTTTTCCTCCAGCGTGGAAATCCCCCCGGCGATGTTCGAGGGCACCGGGTTAATGGTGCGGATGTCTTCCCCGGTGGCTCTGGCTGTCTTTTCTGTTTCCGCGGCCGCCTCCAGAATCTTTCCGGACACTTCCCGGGTTATTCCGCGCCGAGCGAGCACGTGCTCGGCGCCGATTATTTCCGTGGTTTCCCCGAAGAAAGCGGTGCCCCCCGCTCCGACCAGGCGGTCAAACAGATTGCCGATTACCGGGTTGCCGGCAATGCCCGAAGTAGTATCCGAGTGACCGCACTTGACACCGAGCGTCAGGTAAGCCGAGGGGAACGGCTGGCGCCGAAGCGCCGAGGCTTCCCGCACCATTTCCCGCGCCACCTGGACACCCTTTTCCAGCGCCCGCAGCGTGCCTCCCTCCCGGACGTTATCGATGAACTCGACCCTTTTCCCGGAGCGGGCGATTTCCCCGGCGATGCGCTCCGGATTCAGCTCCGGGTAGCCAGCGCCGGGGCTCTGCGAGTGAACGATTACCGCCGCCACGTTCGGGTTCCGGCCCAGGCCAATGAGCGTGCGGGCGATTGTTTCCCGGTCGCGCCCGGTGCGGCCGCTGCCGTTGTCCGCGGTCAGTATCGTCCGGGTGCCGACCACGGAATCACATACCCTGGCGGCAAAAAAGCCTCCCGGTATTACCAGAACATAATTACGGATACCTGCCGAACCGTCCGGCCTCGGATAGCCCAGAAACTCCATTTCAATCCTCCTGGTCCAGGTCTCCCCTCCCCCTTGTCCCGGCGATATTGTGGACGTGCACTAGCTGTCCCTTTTCAATCTTGCGGGAGGCGGTGCCGATTTTTTCGCCGTACTTGATGACCGGCTCGTCCGAGGAAATCTCCGTCACCGCCACCTTAAAGCCGAAGGGTATGCGCTCCCGGGCAGTAATTTCTTCACTGTCTCTGCCCAGGCGCACCATTACCACAGCCCCCGGTGCGATATCTTCCAGGCTGGTAGCCACGTTATCCTTCTCCGAAAGGCGCAAAGCCCCGCGTGGAGTCATTTTCCCCTCCTGAGTCTGCTTCTTTTTCACGGATACAGTATACTCTATTTTGCCCGGAAACAGGTACGGCCGGCAACCCTTTTTTCTCCGGTACTGTTTGTGTTTGGCCGTTTTTCACACTCACCCCCTCCATTCCTCTCCCAAACAGGGCCAATGGCATGGGCCTATCATCATTTTGTTTGAGAGGGGCCAGGGGTGAGGTATGCACAATACAATTGAATTAAATAAGGCCCTCTCTCTTCCTTCCTCCTACTAACCGGAGTCCCGGCCGTGCTATAATGCCTCCGAATCAGGGCAGTGAAAAAGGAGCGGACCAAAATGAGCATACTGGACAGATTCAGCCTGGCCGGCAAGACAGCGCTGGTCTCCGGCTGCAAGCAGGGCCTGGGAAAGGCAATGGCGGTGGGGCTGGCCGAAGCCGGCGCGGACATCATCGGGGTGAGCGCCACACTGGAAGAGTCCGGCAGCGATATCGAAAGAGAAGTGAAAGCGGCCGACCGCAATTTCCGGGGGTACACCTGCGATTTCTCCAATCGCCAGGTCCTGTATGACTTCATCCGCCGGCTAAAGGCGGATAACCCGGTCATAGATATCCTGGTGAACAACGCCGGTGCCGTGCTGCGCCAGCCGGCGGCGGAACACCCGGACGAATACTGGGACCGGATACTGGAAATCAACCTGAGCTCCCATTTCATCCTGACGCGGGAGATAGGCCGGGAGATGGTTGCCCGGGGCGCCGGCAAGGTGATTTTCATCGCCTCGGTGCTCACCTTCCAGGGAGGCATCCTGGTGCCGGGCTATGCCGCCAGCAAGGGAGGCATCGGCCAGCTTACCAAGGCACTGGCCAACGAGTGGGCAGCCGGCAACGTCAATGTCAATGCCATCGCGCCGGGTTACTACGCCACACGGGCCACCACGGCGATAAAAGAGGACCCGGTGCGCAGCAAGGCGATTCTGGACCGTATTCCGGCCGGGCGGTGGGGAGACCCGGATGACCTGAAAGGAGCGGTGGTCTTTCTCGCCTCGGCGGCGTCCGACTATATGCACGGGGCCATCGTCAACGTGGATGGTGGCTGGCTGGCCCGGTAGCGGGCGGCAGATTCCGCCGGAGCTTACCGGCCGGGTACCGCTGCCCTGGGCCGGTCTTCCGCCGCCGGGCGGGCATCGCCCCCGGTCAGGGTATCATTGATGCCGGCGAAGGACACGGTATCGATAACGAAATCGTCCAGCCAGTAGCCGCGGTCGTTTCTCCGTGCGATGAGGAACTCCCCGGTGTTTTCCGGCCGGGCCGCCCGGTGGTAACGCAGATAAATATGAAAATGGTCCAGTCCCACCACCTCTATCTTGCCGAGGGCGTGGGACATAACGAAATTCGCTCTCTTGGCGGTGCCGGAAAGGCCCTTCCTGGCTTCCTGGAAAACCTGGTAGGCCCTGACCAGGGGCACGGCGTAGGGCTTGTTGCCGACGGTCGGCCGGGTCTGAAAGGTGTAATAGGGGGAGACGCCGATAAAGGAAAGCTTCCGGTAAAGCTCGGCGAGCACCGCCGGGTCGTCGTTAACCCCGCGCAGCAACGGACTCTGGTTGCAGAGAACGGCACCGCTGGTAAGCAGAATATCCACCGCCGAGATTGCCTCCCGGGTTATTTCCCGGGGGTGGCAGAAGTGGAGCATAAAGTAGAGCCGCTTCTCCCGGGTGCTGAATTCTCTGAGCATCTCCGGCAGCTCCGGATCATCGATGACCCGGAAAGGGTTGAAGACCGGCATTTTGGTGCCGATTCTGATTATCTGGACGTGGTCCATTTCTCTCAGCTCAGCGATGATTTTGCGCAGGCCGGTGGTATTAAGGCGGAGGGGGTCACCGCCGGTGAGGAGCACGTTGTTCACCTCCGGGTGCGCCCGGATATAAGCCACCGCCGGGCGGTAGTCTTTCAGGATTTCGTGCTCCCGCTGCGGCATAAAGAGGCGCTTGCGGAAACAGTAACGGCAGCGCCCGCCGCATAAATCACTGAGCAGGAAAAGCACCGTATCCGGGTACTTGTGCTGCAGGCCGGGAGCCACCGTGGCCCTGGATTCCCGGGACGGGTCAACCGCGCCCCACCCTTCGTCCTCCAGCTCTTCCAGGCTGGGCACCACCATTCTCCTTATCGGGTCATCTTTGTCCGTCCAGTCAACCAGTCCCAGATAATAGCTGTTGGAGCAAAAGGGGAATTTCCGGGTCACCCGGGAAAGCTCGCTGACTTCCTCCAGCGAGAGCTGAGGGATATCCGCCAGGTTATTGATGTAACGCACTCTGGTCATTTTAACTCACCTGCCTTTTTCCGGACAGAATCCCCGCCGCTGGCCTTCCATTTCAAGGGGTTGCCCGCATCCGGGCCTTGACAAATTTATGAGGTTATCGTAGTATCATTATTATATTAATGAATATATCGCAGATTGTCAAGTTTATAAAGGGGCTAAAAGTTACGATATTCGAAAGCTCAAAACACAGAGGTTGCAACTCTAACAATCCTTCAGGCAAAACCCTGAAAAAAGTTGCCGTTATTTAAAATTTGCCCCGCCTTATCATAAAATCAGGCGAGGAGAAAAACATTTATGATTAAACTGGATAAGCTTGACCGGAACATAATAATGGCGCTGCAGAAAAACGGCCGCCTCTCCTACATGGAGCTGGCCAAGATGATGGACGTCACCGAGGGTACGATACGCAACCGGTTTACCCGCCTGGTGGATAACGGCTTTATCAAGATAACCGCCTCCCCGGAGATTGAAAAGTTCGGCTATGGCTTTGTGGGCATTATCGGGATGCAGGTACACCTGGCAGACCTGCACGAGGTAGCCGAAAAACTGGCGCGGGACCCCAATATCTGCTACCTGGTCAACGTCACCGGCCGGTACGAGCTGCTGGCAACGGTGGTCACCCGGTCGTCAAGGGAGTTCGCCCACTTTATGGAAAACGTACTTTCGGCGATTCCCCAGGTGCTGAAAACGGAGACCTTCGTCGCCCTGAATATCTACAAGGGGTCCGGCAGCCGCATGGATATGACCCAGCTCATCGGCAACCTTGACCTGACCAAACCCGGGAAAACATAGGCGGCAAACGGGAGGGAAATATGCTCAAAACGGACAAACTCATCATCTGCGTGGCGCCCTGCGGCAGCTTCCTGACCAAAGAAGCCAACCCCAACCTGCCGGTTCAGCCCGAAGAGACCGCCGAGGAGGTCTACCGCGCCTGGAACGAAGGGGCTTCTCTGGCGCACATCCACGCCCGTTCCCCGGCGGGCAGGGCGACCACTGACCCCGCCGTATTCCGGGAAATCAGCCGCCGGATAAGGGAAAAGGGCTGCGATATCATCCTCGAGTTCAGCACCTCCCCCGGCCGGGAGACTGATGCCAGCGTCGAGGACGGTTTCCGCGTCCTGGAAGCCAGGCCGGAGATGGCCAGCGTCGATATCGGGGTGGTGGTGTTCATGCGGGAGGGGCAGGAGAGAATCACCCCGTGGACCCGCTCCTTCGACGAGAGGCTGACCGGGGCGATGGTGGCAGCCGGCATCAAGCCCGGCTTCGAGGTCTACGGACAGGGAGGCTTGCTGGAAATCGATTACCTGCTGGAAGCGGTACCCCAGGAAAAGCCGCACTGGATTGACTTTGTCCTGGGTATGCAGAGAACGGCGCAGAACGCCACTCCTTTCACTCCCCGGAACCTGATGCACCTCGTGGAGCAGCTGCCCGCGGAGGCGATGTTCATGACGATGGGCGTGGCCGCCAGCGAAACGCCGGCGGCGGTGCAGTCCATCCTCCTGGGAGGTCACGTCCGGGTGGGCTTCGAGGATAACATCTATTACCGCCGCGGCGTCCTGGCCCGGAGCAACGCCGAACCGGTAGCCAGAATCGCCCGCATCGGCGGTGACCTGGGCAGAGAGATTGCCACTCCGGCGGAAGCCCGCCGCCTGCTGGGTCTGCCGGACTTGGAGCAGCCCTAGCCCTGGTCCTGCCTTTTCAGGAGGAGCCCGGCCTCCACCGGCAGGACGATGCCGGTAATCCACCGCGCCTCGTCGCTGGCCAGAAAGACGGCCGCCCAGCCCACGTCCCAGGCGTTCCCTTCGGTCTCCAGCGCCGTCGCCAGGCGCCGCCGGCGGCGTAACTCATCGCTCATACCGCCGGCCACCATCGGAGTATAAACGGTGCCCGGGAGGATACAATTGACCCGCACGTTATCGCGCCCGTGAGTTACCGCCATCGACTGGGTCAGGGCGATAACCGCTCCCTTGGACGTGGAATAAGCGGCCATAACCCGCGGCCTCAGCGCTGCCGTCGAGGAAATATTGATAATGGAACCGCCACCGCTGGCCACCATCTGCGGTATGGCAAAGCGTCCGGTCAGCACAATGCTCTTCAGATTGACCGCCATCACCCGGTCCCAGTCATCCAGTTCCATATCCACCACGCTCCCCCGGCTTTCGATGCCGACGTTGTTCTGCAGGATATCCAGCCGGCCGTAACGCGCCACTGCCGCAGCTACCATTGCCCGGCAGTCTTCCTCAGCGGTCACGTCAGCAGTGAAAACACTGGCCTCACCGCCTTCGGCACTGATAGCGGCACGGGTTTCTTCCGCCCGCTCAGGGACCCGGTCCACGAGCAGCACCCGGGCGCCTTCCCGGGCGAACAGGACGGCGGTTGCTTTCCCGTTACCGGTACCCGGCCCGCGGGAACCGGCCCCGGTAACGATGGCCACTTTACCTTCGAGTCGAGGTTTTCGCTCTGCCATATTATCTCTAGCCTCCTCCGGAAATGGATTTTTTACACCGGCCTATTTTACCCCGTTTCGGCAGTCGAAGTTAACTTTTTACCGCAGCCCGCCGGAGAAATTGACTATCCCACCGGCCCTGGCTTAAGATATGGGAAATAAACGAGAGGTGCGGACCAATGGCGCAAGCGGTAAGCGGTTACAACGGACGGATACTGAGAGTCAACCTGACGGAAAACAGCCTCCGTACGGAGCCAATCAGCGAGGAACTGTGCCGGAAATTCCTGGGGGGAGCCGGTTTTGTGGCCCACTTCCTGTGGAGCGAGCTACCGGCAAACACGGACCCCCTCGGTCCGGAGAACCGGCTCATTTTCGCCGTTGGGCCACTGACCGGCCTTCCGCTCTCCGGAAGCGGGCGGAACTGCGTGGGCGCCCGGTCTCCGCTGACCGGAGGCATCGCCAAGTCAGAGGTCGGCGAGTTCTGGGGCTACGAGCTGAAACGGGCCGGCTTCGATGCCGTTATCATCGAAGGCAGGGCGGAAAAGCCGGTCTATCTCTGGATACACGACGGTGAGGCCAGCATCGAGGACGCCGGCCGGTTCTGGGGACAGGAGACCAGAGAAACCCAACAGGGCATCCGGGATGCCCACGGGGACAGGGGGATAAGAGTGGCCGGTATCGGTCCGGCGGGGGAAAACCTGGTGCGCTACGCCTGCATTATGAACGGTCTCTATGACGCGGCGGGGCGGGGCGGCGCCGGGGCGGTGATGGGCTCGAAGAACCTGAAGGCGGTGGCCGTCCGGGGGAGGCAACCACTGCCCAAACTGGCCGCGGAAGAGACCAAAGCGCTGAGAAAGTGGCTGGAAGAGAACCGGGAGCTCAGCCGCGGTTTCTGGGAAGCGGGGACCGGCATCGGTATGGACGGTTTCGAAGCTATCGGAAACCTGCCGGTGCGCAATTTCCGCGACGGCCTCTTTCCGGCGGTGAAAGACATAGACGCCCGCGCCACGATGAACAAAATCGGCGTGGGGATGGACGCCTGCTACGCCTGCACCATCCGCTGCAAAAAGGTGGTCCGGGTGGAAACCCCCTACAACGTAGACCCGGCTTACGGCGGGCCGGAGTACGAGACGCTCGCCTCGCTGGGGTCGAACTGCGGCATCGACGATCTGGCCGCCATCGCCCGCGGCAGCCAGCTGTGCAACGCCTATTCCCTGGACACCATCTCCACGGGAGAGGTAATCTCCTTCGCCATGGAGTGCTTCGAGAATGGCCTGCTCAGCACCGAAGATACCGGCGGCACCGAACTGAGGTTCGGTAACGCGGAAGCCATGCTGAGAATGGTGGAGATGATTGCCCGCCGGGAAGGCATCGGCAATCTGCTGGCGGAAGGATCGGCCCGGGCGGCCCGGGAAATAGGCAAGAGAGCCGGGGAATATGCCGTGGAGGTAAAGGGCCTGGAGGCCGGCATGCACGAGCCGAGGGCAAAACCGGGCCTGGGACTGGGCTTTATGGTGAACCCACACGGAGCCGACCACTGCTGCAACCTGCATGACCATATGTACCTGAAAGAAACCGACTGGCGGGTGCAAGAGGTCAAGCTGCTGGGCAAGTCCGGGCCGTTCACGGTGGATGATATGGGGCCGGACAAGGTGTGGCTGGTACGACACGCCCAGCTCCGGAACCTGCTTAACGATTCGCTGGTAATGTGCCAGTTTTTGCCCTATAACCTGACCCAGCTCAACGGCCTGCTGGCCGCGGTGACCGGATGGGATACCAGTGTCAACGAACTGCTGGAAACGGCGGAAAGGACGCTGACCACGCTGCGGATGATAAACCTGCGCGAAGGGTTCTCCGCCGAAGACGACCGCCTGCCGCCACGCTTCTACCAGCCGAAGACGGACGGAGCTTTAGCGGATAAGCCGCTGGACCCGCAGACAATGGCGCAGGCAAAGCGGCGGTACTACGCCCTGATGGGCTGGGACGAAGATACCGGCGTTCCCCGGCCGGAAAGGCTGGCGCAGCTGGGCATAGCCTGAGCGGAGACCCCGGCAGACCGGTTATTCCCGCTGCAACTCGGGGATGAGGTTCTCGTAGGCGTCCAGCGATTCCGGGTTGACCAGAGCGTCCCGGTTGGACACCGACCGGCCGTGGATGATATTGGTGACCGCGGTTTCCACTTTCTTCATATTGAGGGTATAGGGAATGTCAGGCACGGGGAGAATCCGGGCCGGGACGTGTCTCGGCGAAGCCTCATCACGGAGAGTCTTTCTGAGTCTGCCCTTCAGCTCGTCCGTTAGCTCATAACCTTCCGCCATCCTGAGAAAAAGAACAATGCGCTGGTCATTCCGCCACTCCTGACCGATAGCCAGACAATCGCTGATTTCCGGGAATTTCTCCACCTGGTTGTATATCTCGGCAGTGCCGATGCGCACCCCGGAGGGTTTCAGCACGGCATCGGAGCGGCCGAAGAAAGTGATACCTCCGGTGTCACCGTGTATCATGATGTAATCGCCGTGGCGCCAGACACCGGGGAAGTGGTTGAAGTAAGCCTCCCGGTACTTCTCGCCGTCCGGGTCATTCCAGAAATAAAGCGGCATGGAAGGCGAAGGAGCTTCACAGACCAGCTCCCCCAGCCGGTCGATTACCGGCTGTCCGCCATCGTCGTAGCACTTCACCTTCATTCCCAGAGCGGGGCGCTGGATTTCCCCCGCGTAAACCGGCAGTGTCGGGCAGCCCTGGGCGAAACAGCCGTTGATATCGGTACCGCCGGAGATGGAGGCGAAATGCAGGTCTTCCTTGATTGCCCGGTAGACGTACTCGAACCCGCCCGCGGAGAGGGCCGAACCAGTCTGGGAAATCGTCCGCAGCCGGGACAGGTCGTAGCGGTCACCCGGCCGGAAGTCCCGGCTTTTCAGGTAATTGATATAGCTGGCGCTGGTGCCGAAGACGGTTATCTTCTCTTCCTGTGCCAGTTCCCAGAGAGCACCCGGACCGGGATAGCCGGGATTTCCATCGTAAAGAACTACGGCAGCCCCCACCGCCAGGGAGCTGAGCAGCCAGTTCCACATCATCCAGCTGCAGGTGGTAACATAGAGGATGGTATCTTCCCTCTTCAAATCAGTATGCAGTACCAGCTCCTTGAGGTGGTTGATGAGCACCCCGCCGGCCCCCTGCACCAGACACTTCGGCCGGCCGGTAGTGCCCGAAGAAAACATGATGTATACCGGGTGGTCGAAAGGCAGCGCCTCGAACCGCAATTCCGGACTTTCTTCCCGGCGGAGAAACCGGTCATAAAACACAGCGTGGGGAAGGGCGCGGATATCCGGCTCTCCGCCCAGGTACCTGACGACGACGACTTTCTCCAGGGAGGGCATTCCCCGGGCGACTTCCGCCGCTCTGGCCAGAGAATCGAAGGCGCTGCCCTTGTAATAGTAGCCGTCGGCCACGAAGAGCACCTTCGGCTCAATCTGGCCGAGGCGGTCCAGGGTGGCCTGCGCGCCGAGGTCCGTGGCGCAGGAAGACCAGACGGCGCCGATGCTGGTTGCCGCCAGCATGGCGATGGCCGTCTCTTTCAGGTTGGGCAGATAGGCGGCGACCCGGTCGCCGGGCCGGAGACCGAGCTCCCGCAGCGACCGGGCAAGACAGGCTACCTCCCGGTAGAGCTCCGCATAGGTCATTCTTTCCGCCGGCCGCGTCTCTCCCTTGAAAATCAAGGCGGTACGGTCATCCCGGTAGCGCAGCAGGTTCTCGGCGAAGTTCAACCGGGCACCTTCAAACCATTTCGCTCCGGGGAACTTGCCCGGGTCATCCACTACGCGTTGGTAAGAGTGTGACGCCTTGATGACGGCAAACTCCCACATCGCCGCCCAGAACGCGGGTATATCGGTCACGGACCAGTCATACAGCTCATCATAGCCGGTAATTACGGTTTTCTCTTTCCGGTTGACGAAATCACTAAAGCGGGCCATATTCGCCTGTTTTTTCCGGTCTTCGGTCGGCTGCCAGAGCGGACTTCTCATAAGTCATCTCCCGCTTTCATCTCACCGGCCCCTGTCGTTACCGGCGGCACTGGATATCTTAAGACCATTGAGGGGTAACGTCAACCGCCCGGGCAATCACCATCCATCCCGGTCTGCCCGTCCCGAGTTGACAGCATCCACCCGGTAACCTTATCTTAAAGAGTCAGGGTTCTCCGGCGGTCTGACGGCAGATAATTATGGATGATATTTTTTTCCTGAAGCTGGGCTTGAGTTTCGTTGTCGGCGGCGTCTGGATTGCCCTGGCCACCGTCCTGGCCGAGAAGTTCGGCACCAAGCTGGGCGGCATCATCGCCGGTCTGCCCTCGATGACCGCGGTGGCGCTGTTTTTCATCGCCTGGACACAGACTCCGCTCATCGCCTCCCGGGCCACCACCATCATGCCCATCGCCATGGGGGTGAACGCCCTCTTCGTCCTAGTTTACAGCCTGCTGGCCAGGTACGGCTTCTGGCTCTCCCTGGCCGCCGCCCTGGCGCTCTGGTTCGGGCTATCCTCCGGGCTGGTCCTGCTGGAGTTCGATAACCTGGTCCTTTCCCTGGTCGGCTTCATAACCCTGCTGTCCTTTTCCTTTTTCATACTGGAGAAAAAGTCCGGCATCGTTTCAGAGGGGAAAAAGGACGTGCACTACACGAGCCGGCAGTTAATTTTCCGCGGCATTTTCAGCGGCACCATCGTGGCCTTCGCCGTGCTGATGGGGAAGGTCGGCGGGCCGCTCTGGGGCGGCGTGTTTTCCATTTTCCCCGCGGTGTACATCTCGATTATCTTCATCACCCACCTCGCCCACGGAAAATCGTTCTCGCTGGCGACGGTGAAAGTGGTTATGCTCAGCGGGCTGATTAACGTGGGTGTTTACGTAGTCACCGCCCGGTACTCCTACCTTCACCTGGGGTTGCTCTGGGGAACCCTGCTCCCGTACCTGGCTTCACTGTGCAGCACCTCTCTGCTATACTATTACGTTATCAAGAAAATATCCTGAGGCGGAAAACTCCGGGGACTTGCCGTCTAAATCACCGGGAGCAGTTACCTATGCATCATTCGTTGAGAGCATACAGCCGGTACCGCGAGCTATTTCTCCGCTGCTACATCTTCCAGGCGAAGTGGACACGGCTGCCGGTTATCGGGCGGCTGGTCCGCAAGGTGGCCAATCTTTACGGCGGCAAAGTGAGCGGCGCCTATCTCCTCACTCTGCGGGAAGCCGAAGAGATTGTGGACAGCTCGGCGCGTCTGGCGGTCGGCCCCTGTACCTGCCGGGAAGTGTTCCGGAACTGCGATAGCCCCCGGCAGGCGGAGATAATACTCGGTCTAAGCGGAAATGTTTTTGTTGAGGAAAGAGGCCGGGACTACCGGGAAATAGACGGGGAGGAAGCGCGGAATATCCTGCGCCGGTGCCATGAGAAAGGCCTCATCCATACCCTCATTAGATGCCGCCGTGACTTTTACGCGCTGTGCAACTGCTGCGCCTGCTGCTGTGTACCGCTGCGGCTGAGCCGGGAGTATGGCATAGGTAACGCCCTGGTCCGGAAAAAGGACATTGTCCGGGTCTACCGCCGGCGCCAACTGGCTTGAGCAGGCACCTCCCTCAGAGACCTTCTAGATTGTCCGGCGGGGAAACGTCCGGGCTTTTCCCCGTTCTTCATCCAGCGCATCTCCACCGGAAAGCGCCTTCAGGGTTACTGCTCCCGGCTTTTCTTCAGGTCGTACAGCTTTTTCACTTTAGCCGCGATGTGCTCGGCGGATATCTCGAACTCCTTCACCAGCTCCCAGGCGGAACCGGACTCGCCGAAGCGGTCCTGGACACCGACCATATCGATGATTGACGGGTGGCCGTAAGCTTTTTCGGAGCGCTGGATAGCCGCCGCCACGTAGTTACCCAGACCGCCGGCTTGGTGCTCTTCGGCGGTAACCACAACCCCGCAGTCCACCGCCGCCGCTACCAGCGCCTCTTTGTCCAGTGGCTTAACGGTGTGAACGTTTATCACCCTGGTCTCGATTCCGTACTCGTTCTTCAGTATCCAGGCGGCGCGCATCGCTTCAGGAACAGACGGCCCGCAGGCAACGATGGCGGCGTCTTCGTTCTCGTTCTGGTAGGAAGACGCCAGCGTATGCTCGAAAGAGTCCTTGAAATCAGCCTGTTCCCCGCGGAAGCGGATAACGTTCGCCTTCCCCCAGACATAGGGTGTCTTTTCATCCGTCACCACCGGCGTGGCTTCCCGGGCGAACCGCACGTACTTCGGCCCCACCTCTTTCAGCAGCAGGTGTTCCGTGGCGCGTTTGGTCTCCGTGACGTCACAGGCAACTTCCACTCTCATATTGGGCAGGCCGCACATCTGGAAAAGCTCTTCCAGCGCCTGGTGAGTGGCCCCGTCCGGCCCCACGGAAACACCGCCGTGGGCACCGGCAATCATCACGTTAAAGTCTCCGTAGCAGACGGTGGTCCTTAACTGGTCCAGGTTCCGGCCGGAAGCAAAAACCCCGTAAGTGCCGAATACGGGCAGCTTCCCTTCTTTGGCCAGGCCGGCGGCCATGGCCGTACCGGACTGCT
Organism: uncultured Dehalococcoidaceae bacterium; assembly: GCA_964615345.1. GTDB lineage: Bacteria > Chloroflexota > Dehalococcoidia > Dehalococcoidales > RBG-16-60-22 > JACZSH01. The sequence continues at coordinate 19,788 of CAZTMR010000010.1, forward strand.
CGGCGATACCCACGGAAAACCAGCGCTCCAGCCTTTCCGGGTGGTCTTTGTAAAACTGGCTGATGGTAATAGAATCGGAGATATCAGCGCCCAGGCAGACCACTCGCGGGTCTTCCCCGTGCTCGCCGAGCGCTTGCCCGAAGCCCATCCGGGTGGGCACCATCTCCACCTTCATATTGTCCCCGCTGTTCCAGAAATAGTCCCGGGAGAATCTGGGCTGTTTAGCTTCAAGCTCCTTGATAACTTTTGCCTGGTAGTCCTCCGCCTTTTTCAGTAAAGCGTCCACAGGCAGTTTCTCTTCGAGGCCGAGCTGCTTGATTGCCTCCCGGGTCTGCTCCAGGCTCGGCGCTTTGCCGTGCCAGCCGCAGACGTCTTCCATGTACTCAACCCCTTTGCCCTTGATGGTATTGGCAATAATCAGGGTGGGTTTGCCTCTGGTGTTCCTGGCCTCCTTGAAGGCGTCCAATATCTGCTTCATATCATGGCCGTCAATCTCAATGGTGTGCCAGCCGAACGACTGGTATTTTTCCACGAGAGGGTCAACACACATCACGTCATCCGTACAGCCGTCTATCTGGAGACGGTTCTTATCGATGACGGCGCAGAGGTTGTCCAGCCGGTAATGGCAGGCCTCCATGGCCGCTTCCCAGATTTGCCCTTCCTGCTGTTCGCCGTCACCCATAATGCAGTACACGCGGTAATCCTTGTTGTCCAGGCGGGCGGCCAGCGCGCTGCCGATGGACACGGACAATCCCTGTCCAAGCGAGCCGCTGGATGCTTCTATTCCGGCCAGCTTCAACCAGTGGGGGTGGCCCTGGAAGGGGGAGTGGAGCTTGCGCAGGGTGACCACTTCTTCAATATTGAAGAAGCCGGCCATCCCCAGGCCCACGTAAAGCGCCGGCGCCTTGTGACCGGCGGACCAGAATATTCGGTCCCGGTCCGGCCAGAAAGCATCGTTCGGGTCGAGCGCCGCTTCGTGGAGGTAAAGCGCCGCGGTAATATCCATAATTGATAACGTCCCGCCGGAATGTCCGGAACCGGCAGCCCCCAGGGCCAGCAGGCTGTAACCCCGCATCAGGTTAGCCGCTTCCTGGAGTTCAGCTACGGAATACTCTTTTCTGGTTTGCCCGGTCTTTGAGTTCATTATAGCCATCTCTGTCTCTTCTCCTTTCCCGATAGAGCTGCTTTCTCAACAAAAAGTCAGATTTCCATCATCGAGTTTATCCATTCCCTGCCGAAATGTCAAACCGGTTAAGGCCTGGACAGGTTGACTCCACGGCAGGATTGGTCTATATTTACTGTTACAGGTGGGGAGTATGGAATCCGCAGGTTCTGACCAGTCTATCGAACGGAATATCGCTATGGAGCTGGTGCGCGTCACCGAAGCCGGCGCCTTGTCAGCCGCCCGTTATCTGGGTATGGGCAGTAAAGAAAGGGTGGACGAGGCAGCGGTTTCCGCCATGCGTACCGTCCTGGGCACCATCCAGATGGACGGTACCGTAATCATCGGCGAAGGAGAGAAAGACGAAGCGCCCATGTTATACATCGGCGAGCGCATCGGTGACGGCTCCAAACCGGAGGTCGATATCGCTGTTGACCCCATAGATGGCACCAACCTGGTGGCGCGGGGGCTTCCCGGCGCCATATCCGCTATCGCGCTTTCCGCCCGGGGCACCATTAACTGCCCGAGGCAGTTCTTCTATATGAACAAGATTGTGACCGGATACGAGGCAAAAGACGTTATTGATATCAACGCGCCGGTGGAGGAAAACCTGAAGAACATCGCCCGGGCCAAAAGGCGGAAAATTTCCGAAATCACCGTGGTGGTACTGGACCGGCCGCGGCACGAACAGTTGCTGGCTGAAATCCGCAGTGCCGGCGCCCGGATAGAACTGATTCCAGAAGGCGATATCGCGGCCGGCGTACAGGCTGCCCTGCCGGAGACCGGGGTGGATGTGCTGATGGGAATCGGGGGTACCACAGAGGGAGTCCTCACTGCCGCCGCCGCCGCCTGCACCGGGGGCAGCATCCAGGGAAAGGCGTGGCCGCGGGATGAGAAAGAAAGAGAAGCGGCCAGAAGCAGTGGCGTTGACCTGGAGAAGGTCTACTACACGGAAGACCTGATAGACAGCGAGGACGTGTTCTTCGCCGCCACCGGAGTCAGCAACGGCGAGCTGCTTAAAGGAGTCCGCCACTTCAGCGGCGGAGCACAGGTCCAGTCCCTGGCCATGCGTTCCCGTTCCGGCACCATCCGCCGGGTTGACGCCTGGCATAACTTCGAACGGTTTGACAAGCGGGCGCTATAAGCTTGACGGGCGAGCTGCCGGTGACGGCCCACCCCGCGCTTACTCCACCCGGTATTTTCTGACCACTTCCTCATCCAGCTCGATGCCCAGTCCCGGCTTTTCCGGCAGCGCCACGCAGCCGTCCCGGTTAATCCACACCGGTTCCCGGAGCAGGTGTTCCCGCAGCGGGTTGTGGTTACGGTCAAACTCCTGGAGGAGGCCGTTCGGTATCGAGGCGCTGAAGTGGAGGTTAGACACCAGCGCCACCGCGGAAGAAAAAGAGTGCGGTACGCAGATGATGTTCCAGGCCCCGGCCATGGCCGCGATTTTCATCGCTTCCGTGATACCGCCACACCAGGTGGTATCCGGCTGGCCGATATCGATTGCCCGGTGCGCAATCAGGTCACGGAATCCGTAGCGGGTAAACTCGTTCTCACCGGCGGCCACCGGCGTATCCAGCGCGGCCGCCACCGTGGCGCTGCCTTCTATATCATCGGTAGGTACCGGCTCCTCGAACCAGAAAATATCACACTCTTCCATTTTCCGGCCTATCTTTATCGCCTGGTAGGAAGTGTAGGCGTTGTTGCCGTCCACCAGCAAATCTACGTTGCTGCCGATAGCTTCCCGCACCGCTCTGACCCGGGCGATATCATCCGCCGCGCTCAGCCGTCCGATTTTCATCTTCACCCCGGTGAAGCCTTCCTCAACACAGGAGGCCATCTCGTCAGCCAGTTCTTTCAGTCCTTTGCCTTCAGCATAAAATCCGGCGCTGGCGTAGGCCCGGACCTGTTCCCGGCAGCCGCCAAGCAACCGGTAAAGGGGCATACCGGCGGCCCGGGCTTTGATGTCCCAGAGGGCGATATCAATACCGCTCATACTGGCGATGATTACCCCTTTGCGCCCGTGCTTTATCGTCCGCTGGTACATTTTTTCCCAGAGCTTTTCATTATTGAGCGGGTCTTCTCCCACCAGAAACGACTGCAGCTCTTTTTCGATAACCATCCCCGTAATCTCCGGCGGGCCGCCGAAGTAAGCCGCCTCTCCGATTCCGGAGAGACCTTCATCAGTATCCACCCGGACGATGACGGCGCTCCGGTGGGAAAGGGTATAGGTGGCGTCCATAATCGGCTTGTCCAGCGGGCAGGTAAGCACCACGGCTTCAACACGGGTAATTTTCATCAGCGCACCTCTTTCCGGCCCAATCTCAAGGGTTAGTTATCCTGTTATACTACCCGGGCCGCTCGCCTGTCAACGCGCCGCCGGCGCGGTTTGCAAGTTCCGGGACGGTGGCTGTAGAATGCTCGATAAGGATACCCCCCCATTTTTCATTTCGGGAAGGAGGCCTTTACCCTGGTTCCGTCTCCAGAGCGCGAGCAGACCCGGACTTCCGGCCGGGGCATCTTTTACTACGGCTGGATTATCGTTATCGCCTCGGCGGTCATCATGATTATGCAGGCCGGCATCATGTACAGTTACGGCGTATTCTTCAAAGAGCTCATCGCCGAATTCGACTGGAGCCGTGCCGCCACCGCGGGGGTCCATTCGCTATTCATGATTTTTCACGGCGGAATGGCCGTGGTCATGGGATGGCTGGTAGACCGCTCCGGACCGAACCGGGTGATGGCGTTTTGCGCCGTGCTCACCGGCCTGGGGTTGGTCCTGACCAGCCGGATTACGGAGCTGTGGCAACTCTATTTTACCTACGGGATAATCGTCGGCACCGGCATCAGTGCCACCTTTATCACCGTCACCGCCACTACCGCCCGCTGGTTTACCCACCGCCGCGGGCTGGCCCTTGGCATTGTCTCCAGCGGTGTCGGTCTGGGGACGCTGGTCCTGATACCGGCCGCCGAGAGACTCATCGCCGCCTACGGCTGGTCAACCACCTACCTCATTATCGGCGTGGCTACCTGGGCGGTGATGGTGCCGGCTTCCTTTTTGCTGCGGCGGGGGCCGGGAGAAAAGCAGCGCCTGGCATACGAGGAAAACGGCAACTCGTCTTTTTCCGAGGCCGATAGAAAGGCTTTGCTGGCCACCTCCCCGGAGCCCGGGATGACGGTAAAGGCAGCTATGCGCCACCGGCACCTGTGGATGCTGGTCACCACTTACTTTCTTTTCAATTTCTGCCTGCAGATGGTCATGGTGCACCTGGTTGCCTACGCCACGGATATGGGGACGCCTTCCTTCATCGCGGCCACTTTCATCAGCATCGTCGGCGCCGGCAGCATGGTCGGCCGTCTCCTGATGGGGACTGCTTCTGACCGCATCGGCAGTCACAACGCGCTGCTGATTTGCTGCACCATACTGATGGTCACCATGGTCTGGCTCATCTTCAGCCGGGACATCTGGATGTTTTATGCTTTCGCCATCGTCTTCGGGTTCGCCTACGGGGGAGAGGTACCCCAAATGCCGGTGCTCATCGGGCGCTTTTTCGGGCTGCGGTCGGTCGCCGCCCTGGTGGGGATAGTCGTTTTTGGGGCTACCTCCGGCGGGGCCCTCGGCGCCTGGGCTGGCGGCAAAGTTTTTGACGTGACTCAGAGCTACCAGATCGCTTTCATCATCGCCGCGGTGGCCAGTTTTCTGGCCATAGTGATTACACTGAGGCTCAAGCAGGCCAGACCGCCGGTCTGAGCCCCGTCAGCTATCCGCCCACCAGAGATAACGGGCAACTCCTTTATCAAAAATGGCAGTATAAGCCGGCGGGGTACTGGTGGCGGCAGACCGGAAAAGTGTATAATGCCAGCGTTAAGATAACGGTTCAACTACCAGGAGGCAATTTATGAAAGACCTTTTCAGTCTGGCAGGCAAAGTAGCCATCATTACCGGGGGCAACGGCGGCATCGGCAAAGGCATCGCAGACGGGCTGGCCACCGCCGGCTGTGATATCGTCATCGCCGCCCGGAACGATGAGAAGACGGCGCGGGCCGCCCAGGACATCGCCAAACGGTTCGGGGTGCGCGTGCTCGGCGTCAATATGGACGTAGCCAGTGAGGACGCCGTCCGGGAGGGAGTGGCAAAGGCAGTCACCGAGTTCGGCAAAGTCAATATACTGGTCAATAACGCCGGGGTAAACATCCGCCGCATGCCCGAGGAATATACCGTGGCGGAGTGGGACTGGATAATGAACGTCAACCTGCGCGGCGCCTTTCTCTGCGCCCGGGAAGTTTACCCGCTGATGAAATCCGCCGGGGGCGGTAAAATCATCAACGTCGGCTCGATGACCTCGCTCTACGGCCTGGCCAAAGTGCCGGTCTACGCTTGCAGCAAGGCGGCCATGGTCTCCCTGACTTCTTCCCTGGCCCTAGCCTGGACCAAGGACAATATCCAGGTCAACGCCATCCTGCCCGGGTGGATTAACACTGACCTGACCATCTCCGCCCGCCGCGATTTACCCGGCCTGGAAGAGTTCGTCCTCAGCCGGACGCCGATGCGCCGCTGGGGGACGCCGGAAGACTTCATCGGGGCGGCTATTTTCCTGGCCAGTGACGCCTCCAATTACGTCACCGCCGAGGCCCTCCGGGTGGACGGCGGCTTTGCCCAGAGCACCAACACGGTAACTTTCGCCGTCGACTGAGACAGACGGTAAGGATTTTTCGAGGAGGGCGCTGCCTTATGCGATACGGAACTGGAAAATATACCTATGAGCTCATCGATAACTGGGCGAAAATGCCGGAGGGCTGGTCATTTCGGGACATCGGCGGCATTTCCACCGATGACCGGGACCGGGTCTACATCCTCAACCGCAGCGAATATCCTATCATCGTTCTTGACCGGGAAGGCAACCTGCTGGACAAATGGGGCAAGGATTTTTTTAACCGCGCCCACGGCAGCTGTATCGGCCCGGATGGCTCGATTTACTGCACCGACGACCGGAACCACATCGTCGCCCGGTTCACTCCGGAAGGCAAGCTACTGATGACCCTAGGCACCAGCGGCCAGGCAAACGATACCGGGTACGTCCGCACCTGGGACTTCTGGGAGAGCCTCTCCAAAATACAATGGGGCGCCCCGCCTTTCAACCGCCCCACCGGGGTGGCGGTCACTCCCGCCGGGGTGATCTACATAGCGGACGGTTACGGCAACGCCCGGGTGCATAAATTCAGCCCGGAAGGAGAACTGCTTCTCTCCTGGGGAGAGCCGGGGGGCGCGCCGGGGCAGTTCCGCCTGCCGCACAACATCCGGGTGGACAGACGGGAGCGGGTCTGGATTTCCGACCGCGAGAACAGCCGCATCCAGATTTTCGATTCCGAAGGTAAATTTCTGGAAGAGTGGACGGACGTAATCCGGCCGACCGACGTTTTCATCGATGATGATGACACCGTCTACATCTCCGAGTTCAGTCTCCGGGTGAGCATCTATACTATCGATGGCAAACTGCTCTCCCGTATCGCCAACCAGAGCCATGACAAGGAGACCGCCCTTTTCCACGCCCCCCACGCCCTGGCCGTTGACCGGCACAGCGACCTCTACGTGGGGGAAGTTTCCCTGACCAACGCCAAGATAGATAAAGGCGCCAGAACCATTCAGAAGTTCGCCCGGGTAAAGTAACCAGACCAGGAGGTTGGCATATGTTTGACATCGTAGGCTTTGGCGAAGCCCAGCTCAGACTGAGCACGGCCCATTTTCAGCGTCTGGAGCAGGCCACCAGCTTTGACGCCACCATCGGCGGCGCGGAGCTCAACGTTATGGTCACTGCCCGCCGACTCGGCCTGAAGACTTCCTACGTCACCCGGCTGCCCCAAAACCCGCTGGGGCGGATGGTGCAGAATAAGGCCCGGGAACAGGGCGTAGATACCTCGAATATTATCTGGTCGGACAGTGACCGGCTCGGCGTTTATTTCCTGGAGTTCGGCGCCCTTCCGCGCCCCAGCGCCATCGTTTATGACCGCGCCAATTCGGCAATCGCCCGCATCCAGCCCGGCATGCTGGACTGGGACAGCATCTTCTCGGAGGCCAGGGCTTTCCATATCACCGGCATCACTCCCGCCCTGAGCCAGGGGGGCCTGGAGGTCTCCACGGAAGCCGTACGCAAGGCGAAGGAAAAGGGTCTCCAGGTCAGCTTCGATCTCAATTACCGCGCCAAGCTGTGGACACGGGAAGAAGCGAAAGCCGGTCTCAGTCCGCTGATGGAGTACGTGGACCTGCTGATTACCACGGAAGAAGACACGGAACGCGTCTTCGGGATCAAGGGGAAGGACTGGACCGGGGTGGCGCGCAAACTGGCTGAAACCTTCGGCTTCCAGATGGTGGCGGTAACCCTGCGGGAAAACGTCACCGTGTGGCGGAATAACTGGACGGCGATAGTCCTCAAAGACAATCAGATTTACGAAGACCGCACCTATGAAGTCGAGGTCGTCGACCGCGTCGGCAGCGGGGATGCTTTCGCCGGCGGTTTCCTCTACAGCTATCTCAGCGGTAACGATGTTCGGACCGCGCTCCGCTACGGGAACGCCGCCGCCGTACTCAAGCATTCCTGCACCAGCGACCTGGCCTGGTTTACCCTGGAGGAAGTGGAAAAACTCGTCCAGAGCCAGGGAGACCTCCGCATCAGCCGCTAGCGGCAAGCGCTGCCGCGTGAAGGAGTATCTGGCCTGTATGCCGGAAGCAAGACCGCCCTGGCACGATTTCTGGCCGGAAGGTGTGCCGCGCCACATCGATTATCCGGAAGTACCGGTATTCGAGCTTTTGACCCGGAGCGCCCGCGCGTACCCGGGGAAAATCGCCTTCAGCCGCCTCGGCCGGAGCCTGACCTACGGGGAGCTGGATTCCGCCACCGGCCGGTTTGCCGCCGGACTCCAGAAGCGGGGCGCGGGCAAAGGCAGCCGTCTGCTCCTGCTGCTGCCCAACGGCCTGGATTTCGTCATTGCTTACTACGGAATCCTGAAGGCGGGCGGCACCGTGATACCCGTTAATTCTCTGGAAAAGCCACGCGAAGTCGCTTTTTACCTGCGTGATTCCGCCGCCACCGGACTCATTACCAGCAAAGAAAGTTATGCCGCGCTGGGAGAAGCCGCCGCAGACCCCCTGCCGGGAACGGTAATACTGACTGACGGCCGGGGCAATGGCAGAGAGCTTTCCCTGCCGGCAGTCATGGAAGCAGGCGCATCTCCTCCCCTGAGTCCGGATATCAAGCCGGGGGAAGACGTGGCCGCCATCCAGTACACCGGCGGCACCACCGGTTTTCCCAAGGGAGTCATGCTGACCCACCTTAACCTGGTGGCGAACGCCGCGCAGAACGCCGCCTGGTTCGGCTGGACGAGCCGGGAAACCGTGGTCGGCCTGCTCCCCTTCTACCACAGCTGGGGCGCCTGCACCGGCATCAACTCGCCGGTCTATTGCGGTGCCCGGGTCGTCATTGTTCCGCGGTTCGACCCATCGGAGCTTCTCTCGTCCATTGAAAAAGAAAGGGCCACCGTGCTTTACGGCGCTACTTCGCTCTTTACCATGCTGGTCAGCAGTCCGCTGCTTGCCCGCTATGACCTTTCCAGCCTGAAGTACGTCAAGGCGGGCGCGATGCCCGTTCCGGCGGAAATAATGACCAGGTGGCAGCGATTGACCGGCGTCCCGATGGTCCCGGGCTACGGGCTGAGCGAGGCCTCACCGGAGACCCATAACAACCCGCCGCGGCGGGTAAGACCCGGCTCCATCGGCATCCCGGTCACCGATACCGAGGCCCGGATTGTCGACGAGGCGACCGGCAACACCGTTCTTCCTTCCGGAGAAGCCGGCGAGATAATCGTCCGCGGCCCCCAGGTGATGAAGGGCTATCTTCACCGGCCCGAAGAGGAACGGCAGGCGCTCCGGGACGGCTGGCTCTATACCGGTGACCTGGGATTGATGGATGAAGAGGGGTACTTTTACCTCACCGACCGGAAGAAAGACATCATCAAATACAAGGGCTATACCATCGCCCCAGCCGAGCTGGAAGCCGTTCTCTACGAACACCCGGCGGTACGGGAGTGCGCCGTGGTGGGCCGTCCGGACCCGCTGGCCGGGGAAGTACCGCGGGCCTTTGTCGTCCTTCACGCCGGCTGCTCTCCCTGCCGGGAAGAGCTGCTCGCATTCTGCGAGCGAAAACTGGCCGCCTACAAGAAAGTCCGGGAAATCGAGTTTGTCACTGAAATCCCCAAGACCCGGGTGGGCAAGATTTTGAGAAGGCTGCTCAGGGAAAAACAGCCGGGGAGGTTTTGACCGTGAAATTTCAGGGTGTTGACTATTTTAACCTGGATGACCTGCTTTCCGAAAACGAGAAAATGACCCGGAACATGGTGCGGGACTTCCTGGAGAAAGAGGTTGCTCCCCTGGTTACCGCAGCTTTTCACCGGGAAACTCCGCTCGATATGCGGGCGCTGGCTCCCCGGATGGGCGGTCTGGGTATGCTCGGTGCTTTTCTCCCCGAGGAATACGGAGGCGCCGGCGCCAGTTACGTTACCTTCGGTCTCATCTGCCAGGAAGCGGAGCGGGTGGACAGCGCCGTACGGGGATTCATCGGCGTGCAATCGGCGCTGGTGTTATACCCTGTCTGGCGGTTCGGCTCCGGAACGCAGAAACGCAAATGGCTGCCCGCGATTACCCGCGGTGAAAAAATCGGCTGCTTCGGCCTGACCGAACCTGACTGCGGCTCGGACGTGGTTTCCCTGGAGACCACCGCCCGTCCTGAAGGCGACGGCTGGATAATCAACGGCACCAAACAGTGGATAAGCGACGCCTCGATTGCGGACGTGGCCCTGGTCTGGGCGAAGGCGGGCGAAGGCATCCGCGGTTTCCTGGTGGAAAAGGGTACGGAAGGGCTCAGCCAGACCTTCCAGGCAAGTAAAGGCTCGATGCGCGCCGGAGACGTCGGTGAAATTGCCCTCTCCGACTGCCGGGTGCCGGCGGAGAATATGCTGCCCGACGCTACCAGCTTCCGCCACGTCTTCGGCTGCCTGGACCACGCCCGTTACGGCATCGCCTGGGGTGCCATCGGCATGGCGATGGACTGTTATCAGACCGCCCTGGACTACGCCCGGGAAAGAGTCCAGTTCGGCGCCGCCATCGCTTCTTACCAGCTGGTGCAGAAAAAGCTGGTGGATATGCTGATGGAAATCACCCGGGGACAGCTTATCACCTACCGTCTGGGACGGCTGATGGACGAAGGTAAAGCCACCTACGCCCAGATTTCCCTGGCCAAGAAAAGCAATATGGCCACCGCCCGCTTCTGCGCATCAACGGCGCGGGAAATCCTGGGCGCCAACGGTGTTTCCCTGGACTACTCACCCATCCGGCACATGGCAAATATAGAATCGGTCTACACCTACCAGGGTACGGATGACATGCATACCCTGATTCTGGGCAGTGATATTACCGGCTTTCCCGCCTTCCGCCAGAAAGAGCGCTAGGCCCTCCGCTACTCCGGGCAAACGGGGAACCGCAACTACGTTGCGCCCGGGCAGCAGCACTATGACTCTTGAACCGTAAAACGAAGGAGGAGAGAAAAAAGAGTCCACCCTTGAAAGGCCTGACTCTTTTACGCGGTTGACACCTGGTAGCCGATGTTTTATCCTCTATCCGGAAAAAGCAAAGGACGGAGCGAGATATTCAATCCGTCCCACCGGATAAAGGAGTGAGAATGTCACAGTGGGTCTATGATGGATGGAGGTACCCCGCCGCCAAAGCCGAACCACCGCGGGAAAGGTTCCTGAAGCTTATCTCTTGCCCGGAAACCAATGGCTACGAGAAAGCCACCGTGTTATTCTCCCACATACCGCCGGGGAGTTCCAGCGGCCGGCACACGCACCAGAAGAGCGACGAGATAATGTACTGCGTCGGGCGTGGCGAAATAGACATAGACGGGGAAACGATGCCCCTGGAGACGGATTCGGTAATCGTGGCTCCCACCGGCATGCCTCACGAGCTGCGCAACACCAGTGAAACGGAGACCTTCAAGCTCTTCTGCGTCTATATCCCGCCCATCGAACTTAACGAGCTGCTCACCGGCCTCGCCGCCAGGACAGTGGAGTTTCTCAAGGAGGGATAAGAGCTACCCGGCCCGGCCTCCGTTTCCGGGCCGGAAAAGCACCTTCATAAAGCTGGCACCTTGCTCAATCTGGGCAAAGGTTTCCGGCAGTTGCTCCAGAGGACGGACATCGGTGATATACCGGTCCAGCGGCAGCTTTCCCGCCGCCACCAGCCGGATGGCTGTATCAAAGTCTTCCGGCTCGTACAGCCGGGTACCCATTACCTGGAGCTCCCGCCACAGTATCTGGCGCAGGTCTACTTTCTCCGGCCCGGCGAAAATGCCCACGATGATGATGCGGCCCCGCGTCCGGGCAAGGCGGGTCATCATCCCGGCGCCCGCCGCCGAACCGGTCACCTCAAAGACGGCATCGGCGCCGGCACCAGCCGTTTCTTTCATCACGTACCCTGGCAGGTCTATTTCTTCCGGGTTTACCGTTTTCATTCCCATCCGGTCAGCCAGGTCCAGCCGGAATTGGTTGACCTCGGATATAAGCACACGCGCCCCTTTGCTTTTCGCCAGCAGCGCCACCATCATCCCTATCGGCCCTGCCCCCAGCACCACCACGCAGTCATCTTTACTGACCTTTCCCAGCCGGACGTCATGCGCCGCCACCGCCACCGGCTCAATCACCGCCGCCGTTTTCATATCGATATCGTCGGGCAGACGGTGCAGGATTTCGGCGGGTACTGTCCAGCTTTCCTGAAAAGCTCCCGGGCTGTCCACACCCAGGACGTTCACCTTCTCACAGATGTGGGAAAACCCCGCCCGGCAGGCCGGACACTCCCGGCATGGCACCAGTGGCCGCACCACCACCTTTTCCCCGGCTTTAAATCCGTCCACCTTCTCACCGGTCTCCGCTACCACCCCGGACATCTCGTGGCCGAGGACCAGCGGGGGAACGGCGCGGTGGTCCATATGCCCCAGGTAGACGTGGTAATCCGTGCCGCAGATGCCGCCGTAAGCCACCCGCAGTCTTACCTCCCCCGGCCCGGGGGCGCGCGGCGGGGACTGGCCGATGACCACCGTTTTATTGCCCCGGTAAAAAGCGCCTTGCATCTCTGCCTCCCTGTTTCTGATATCGCTTCAGCCTGGTCCGCTACCAGGTGCCGCTGGCACAGCCATCTTTGCGCGGGTCTGACCCGGCAATGAGCGCCCGGCTGGTGCAGTGTCTCACTATTGCCTGTCCTCCACCGAAGTCCGCCGAGTACGGGTCATCCGCGGCGACAATTCTGTGTCCCTTATCCGCCAGCTCCGCCAGCACCGCCGGAGAAATCCCCGGCTCGAAGGCGCAGGTATCACCCTGTCGGTAATACCGGAAGCGGGGTGCGTCCAGCGCCGCCTGTACGTCCATACCGAAGTCGATTATATTCAGAAGCAGCTGGACGTGTCCCTGCGGCTGCATAAAACCGCCCATCACCCCGAAGGTGAGGTAGAGCCCCCCGTCTTTACACACCATCCCGGGAATAATGGTGTGATAGGGCCGCTTGTGCGGCTGGAGCGCGTTCCGGTGCCCCTCTTCCAGGGAAAACAGCGCGCCGCGGTTTTGCAGGCAGATACCGGTGCCGTCCACCACGATTCCGGAACCGAAGGCCTGGTACAGGCTGTTGATAAACGAGACACTGTTGCCCTCGGCATCGCCCGTGGCCAGGTAGACGGTATCTCCTTCCGTCTCCGGAATACCCGCCGCCACTTTTTTCCCCGCCCTTTCCCCGTTTATCCGCCGCCGCTGCTTCTCCGTGTACGAGGAGGACAGCAGGCTTTCGAGCGGGATACCGGCAAAGTCAGGGTCGGCAACGTACGTGTCCGCATCAGCAAAACCGAGCTTCAGCGCCTCGATAAGCCGGTGCAGGTAAGCCGCCGAATTATGTCCCAGGGACCGCAGGTCATAGCCTTCCAGCATCTTCAGTGCCAGCAGCGCAATCAGCCCCTGCCCGTTAGGCGGGCACTCGTAGATATCGTATCCCCGATAGCGGATACTCAGTGGCGTGACCCAGGTGGAAGTATGGTCGGCCAGGTCCCGCCGGGTCATAAGCCCGCCGTGCGCCCGGCAGCAGTTTACAATCGCTTCAGCGATTTCCCCCCGGTAAAAGACGTCCCGGCCCCCCCGGGCGATTTTCTTCAGAGTTTCAGCCAGGTCCTCCTGCACCACGATATCGCCCGCCGCCGGCGCTCTTCCTCCCGGCAGATAGACGCGCGCCGCCGCGGCGTCCTTTTCCAGGAGGGATTGTTGTTTTCTCCAGCCGTAGCTGATAACTTCCGTCACCGGAAACCCTTCCTCCGCCAGCGTGATTGCCGGCGCCAGCACCTCTGCCAGACCCAGTCTGCCGTAATTTTCCAGCAGCGTGCACCACCCGTCCAGTGTCCCGGGGACGGTTACGGTATGAATGCCTTTTTCCGGCATCTGCCGGTAGCCCATTTCCCGGAAACCTTTCAGAGAGAACGCGTAAGGCGACCGTCCGCTGGCGTTGAGCGCTTTCAGTTCCCGGCGTTTCCCCAAGTACACGAGGGCAAAGGCGTCTCCGCCCAGTCCGGTAGACATTGGCTCGACCACGTTCAGTGCCGCCGCCGTGGCCACGGCGGCATCAATGGCATTACCCCCGCGCCGCAGCATCTCCACTCCGGCCTGCACCGCCAGCGGCTGGCTGGTGGCCACCATGCCGCCCCGGCTCATCACCGCGGAACGGCGGGAGGGAAAAGAATACCTGGCGTCCATATCTCTCTCCCGGCAAAACGGAAATGGTGTCCTTATTTTAACACCGGTCACCGGTTAAATCCACCGGCAGGCTGCCATTCCCGGCATGGCCGGGGTGGTCAGAAACGGCGGAAAGGAGTATACTCAGGTAAACGCAGGTTTAAGGAGGAAGACATGACAGAAGGCACCGTTACCGTTGGCTGGGAACCACTGCAGGAGTTCACCAGAGAAGTCTTCATCCGGGCGGGGATGCCTCCGGATGACGCCGGGATGGAAGCCGGGGCGCTCATCTGGGCCAACCTGCGCGGAGTTGACTCTCACGGCGTGCTGCGCATCCCCTGGTACGTGGACAACATCGATAAGGGCGTGATGAACCCCAAACCGGACATCAAGGTACTGAAAGAGACGCCGGCTACCCTATTTGTCGATGCTGACCTCGCTCTCGGCCCGGTGGTCACCATCTTTACCATGGAGCGGGTTATCAAAAAGGCCAGGGAGGTGGGCATCGGCTGGGCGCTCATCCGCAATCTTACCCATCAGGGAGCCCTAGGCTACTACGCGCAGATGGCCGCCAAAGAAGGGATGGCAGGCATCGTCTTTGTCTGCAACCCGCCCAATATGGCACCCCACGGCGCCAAAGCCCCCGGCGTACATAACAGCCCCATCGCTATCTCCGTACCCGCCCGGCGTCACTACCCCCTCAGCCTGGATATGGCCACCAGCGTCGTTGCCGGCGGCAAGCTCTGGCTCGCCGTGGATAAAGGCATACCCATCCCGGAAGGCTGGGCGCTGGACAGGGAAGGCAATCCCACCACGGACCCCAGCGCCGTCGGCGCTCTGCTCCCCTTCGGCGGGCCGAAAGGTTCCGGCCTGTCCCTGATGTTCGAATGCCTTTCCAGTGTGATGGCCGGCAACCCGCAGCTGGAGCCGGCGCTGCTCGGCCGTCAGGAACAGTCGGCTAAAGAAGGCCCGCTGCAGTACGTGCCGAAACACCTTCAGAACAGCGTCGTCGCCGCCGTGGATATCGCCACCTTTACCGACCTCGAAGAGTACAAAGACCACATCGATACCCTTATCGACGGACTGAAAGCCCTGCCCAAGGCGGAGGGCTTCGATGAAATTTTCGTTCCCGGCGAGCCGGAAGAAAAGACCTGCGCGATGCGTTCCCGGGACGGCATTCCTCTGCCCTCCGGCACCGTCCGCAACCTGAAGAACATCGCCGAAAGGTTTGATATTCCCCTGCCCGCAGGGATTTCCTGATTTCCGGAGTTACTTTGATAAGAATGACTGCCTTAGTGGAGGAAAGAAAATGAGTGAAATCAGGGTAGCCCGGGAGCCCCTGAAAAAATACGCCCGGGAAGTCTTCGTGCGGGCGGGAATGCCGCCCGAAGACGCCGAGACGGAAGCCGAGGTGCTGGTCTGGGCGAGCCGGCGCGGCGTGGATTCTCACGGAGTGCAGCTCATTCCCTGGTACGTGGAAGCTATTGACCTTGGTCATATGAAGGTCAGGCCGGACATACAGGTGCTCAAAGAAACGCCGGCCGCGCTGTTTATCGAGGCCGACCACGCTCTCGGACCGGTGGCCACCGTTTTTGCCATGAACCGGATAATGGAAAAGGCCCGCAAAGTGGGCATCGGCTGGGCTTTCATCCGCAACACCAACCATCAGGCAGCGATGGGCTACTACCCCCAGCTGGCGGCCCGCCACAATATGGCCGGCATCGCCTGGGTCTGCAGCCCGGCCAATACCGCCCCCCACGGCGCCAGCACGGCCGGTATCAGCAATAATCCCATCGCCATCTCCGTTCCGGCGGAACGCCACCCCCCGCTCGTCCTGGATATGGCCACCAGTGTCGTTGCCGCGCAGAAAATTAACATCGCCAAGGCGAAAGGCGTTTCCCTGCCCGTGGGCTGGGCACTGGACAAAGAGGGGAAGCCAGCCACGGACCCGTTCCAGGCGTTCACCCTGCTGCCCGTCGGCGGGCCCAAGGGGTCCGGCCTTTCTTTGATGATGGAATGCTTGGCCAGCGTCATCGTCGGCGCGCCCAAGCTCGAATCCATCCTCCTGGGAAAGGAAAAGTCCCTGGGCCTGGAATCGATGCTCGGTAACGAGGAGCGCATCCGCCGTCACATCCAGAACAGCGTGGTCATCGCCATCGATATCGCCACCTTTACCGACGTCGGTGAGTACCGGCGGCACATCGATAATCTCATCGACGGGCTGAAAGCCCTGCCCAAAGCGGAGGGGTTCGACGAGATTTTCGTCCCCGGGGAGCCGGAGGAGAGGAACTTCGAGGAGCGCTCCCGGCTCGGCATCCCGGTGCCGGAAAAAATCGCCGCCAACCTGCGCGCCGTGGCCGAGAGGTTCGGCATCGAGCACCCCTTTGGTTAAGAAACGGGCTAGGCCTGAAGTCATTTCGTGGAGACAGTGACGGATAACGCCGCTAAAAAGGATGGCTTATCCGGCACAATAGAATACAAGGAGGACTTAAATGGCAACCAACGTGACCCTCAACCTCAAGAAAAAACTCCAGACCGGCCAGATTGTTTACGGCCAGACCATCGGCCCCGGCAACGACCCGGATAAAACCGTGGCCGCGCTGAAGAGTTTCGGTTATGACTTCATCATGATGGAGAACGAGCACAGCCTGGTGAACAAGGAGACCATCTTCGAGTATGTCCGCGTTTCCCGTGACGTGGAGATTCCCATTCTGCTGCGGCCGGAGGAAAAATGGGCCAATTTCCGCTGCTACCTGGATGCCGGCGTCAACGGGATGATGGTACCCGGCACCGATACCGTGGAGGAGGCGCTGTACGCCGTCAACCAGTCCTACTTCCCTCCCATCGGGCACCGCGGTGCCGGCATCGGGATGAGTCCCTATCTGCTGGACGGGCAGAACGCGGCCGAAATGCCTCTTTTGAAAATCACCGGATACGTCAACGATAATATAGTGCTCTTCCCGCAGACGGAATCGCTCAAGAGCATCAGTAACCTGCGCCGTATCCTGGACCTGGAAGGAGTCACCGGCACCATCGTCGGCACCAACGATCTCGTCCTCGATATCGGCGGTATATCCCCCACCGCCCTGCGGTCGGAAACGGTGACCACGGACGCCGTTGAGGAGAAGCTGAGGCAGATTGCCCGCATCTGCCGCGAGGCAGGCAAGGTGGCCGGCATCGGCGGCTTTGGGCCCAAAGGAATGGCCAGATGGGCAAAAGAAGGCTACCAGCTCTTTATGCTCGGCTACGCCATCAACAATAACCTGGACAAACTGAAGGCCAATATCGAGGAGATGAAATCACTGGTCGGGTAAACCGCCTTACCCGGCGCCGTGGTTAGTTAAAAGAAAAACGCCATCCCGCGAGTAGAATTGGTCAAATCCGGGATGGCGTTACTCGTCCTAATCGGCGGGGAAGATTTCCGTCCCGCCCCGCTCCAGCTGGGGAAAGTACTGTATGGTGGCGTCCGGGATGACGGAGACCCGGGTGCCACTGCCGTGGCTTTTTTGCAGCAGGTCAACTATTTCCGGCCAGCCATTGATGATGGTAATCTTGTCCTGTGGGCCCATCCAGTCCAGTCCCGCCCGGTCCATATAGGGGCCCAGCGCAATCATCCGCTTCACTCTCTCCGGCAGGTTTTTCCGCGGTCCGTAGAGCCGTCCGCCAATAGTCCTGCCGAAGCTCCGGGCCAGGTAATGGCAGATCTGCCCTTCGGTAATATTGCAGGCTACTACCAGGTCGCCGCCTTCTTCTTTGAGCAGTTTTCTCCCCGTCTCCACGGCAATAGCCGCTTCGTTCGCCTTGGCGTAGGCGTTGGACACTACCACGTCAGCGGTTTGCGGCGGCGCCGGCGTGGCGTAATGCTTCCGCGCCAGTTTGACCCCCGCCCGGTGGGCCTCCACCAGGTCGCCGACGAAGAGCGCCGTGGTTTCCCGGTACAGGTTCATCACCGCATTGACCGAGAAGTCCAGGCCGGCCATCCGGGCGATCTCCTCGATGTCCAGCCGCATCTGGTTGTCCTCCACGTTTCCCCAGGCGTTCAGCACGATGTTGTGGTCCTCGGACATCTCGCCCAGTCCGCCGTGGTTAGCGTGTATGGTGTCTATGCTGCAGACACCGGGCAACACCATCTTGCCGCCCCCGCCGAAACCGGCGGTCGGGTGCGGCACCAGACCGCCCACGGCAATCTTAAGGTCGCAGGCCATAAAATCGCTGTTCACGGAGACTTCGATTCCCCTGTCCGTCTTGCCCAGGTAGGTGCAGTTCTCATAAGGGTTATGATTGTAGACCGGATATTTCTGGACCACGTCCAGGCCCAGTTTTTTGACGTAGTCCATCATCCTCATGGCGCCGTGGGCACCGATGGCGGAGATGAACCTTATATTCTCATCCTTGATGCCGCCTCCCTTAAGCTCCTCGAGGACATAGGGCACCAGTTCGTCCGTCCGGGTGGGCCGGGTAAGGTCATCGAACAGGATGGCCACGTCCTTTTTGCCTTTGGCCAGTTCGGCAATCCGCCGCGTCCCGATGGGATTCTGAAACGCCGCCCTTATCTCCCCGTCCCCGATTTTCGGGGCATCCTGCCCGTTCATCCGGCAGGTGGTTACCTCCCATGATTCAGGGAACTCCAGCGCCAGTTCCGTATCCCCGTACCAGGGCATCTCCGGTACTTTTACAATCATAAAACTACCCTCTCTTTTTGCCTGCATTCTAACACACTTATGACCATTTTCCACTACCCGGCGCTACCAGGTTATCAAAATGGTCTTCCAGGGGATACGTACCATATTTATGAATCACGTCCAGCATGGCGGTGTAGTTTTCCGGTTTCACGCCGCTGTGAATGGAGTTGCTGGACATGCAGATGAGCCCGCCGCCTTTACCGCCTTTCCGGATGCATTCCCTGGTCGCCTCGCGCACTTCCTCCACGGTACCCCAGGTCAACAGGGGGCCGCAGTCAATGTTGCCCAGCAGGCAGATTTTGGCCCCGTACTTCGCCTTCGCTTCGCCCATATCCATACCGGCTTCCGGGTCTATGGGGTGTATCCCGTCCACGCCGGTGTCTATTATCTGTTCGAAAAGCGACCAGAGCAAGCCGTCACTGTGCTTGATGCAGAGCGAGCCGAGCTCGTGGATGCGCGTTACCAGCCCCTTCAAATAAGGCATAAGAAAATCGGCGGCCATTTTGGGTGATACCATCGGCCCATCGGTTACCGCGTAGTCGCCGTTGATGAAAAAGAAGTCAGCGCCCGCTTCCCGGCAGTTCTCCACGTACCGCAACTGATAATCGAGCACCGCCTGGCACATCTCGTGCACCCGCAACGGATTTCTTATCATATCGGTAAACATGGGGATGTCCCCCAGGAAGCTTTCTTTGACCACATCGAAGACGTCAGTCACGCCGCAGAGAAGCGCTTTTTCACCTTTGAACCTCTTGGCCATCTTTCTCAGGTGGTCATACCGCCAGTCTTCGTCGGGGTCGGGCATGACGTGGTTCTCCAGACCCTGGCCCGGCTTTATCGCCGGCTCGAAGGGTATCCCGGCGGCTTCCTCGGAAAACTTTACCAGCGCACCCCACTGGTCACGGTAAATCCGCTTGCCTTCGTCTACCACGGTATGACTGTGGGCGTAGGCTTTATCGGGGATGCCTATCCCGTCATGGTCCACATATTCGAGAAACTCTTCCAGGGACAGGCCCGGCTTGATGCCGTTCCGCACTTTCTCATGCACCAGGAACTCAAAATGAGGCACGCGGTCCGGCTCCTGCCGCCGCAGTGCCCGCTGTAACCTTTCCAGACCGTTCATTCCAGCCACCTCGGCTAAGATTTTTCCGTCAGCTCTCTGGCCTTGAGCACCGCCTCAAAAGCGTCTCTGCCGTAGGCGTCGGCTCCTATCTTGTCCGCGTACTCCTGGTTTACGGAGACTCCGCCCACCATCACCTTTACCTTTTCCCTCAGCCCGCTTTCCTTCAGCGCGTCGATAGTTTCGGCCATACGCGGTATCGTCGTTGTCAGCAAAGCGGAAAGCCCCAGTATGGTGTAACCATCCTCTCTTATCGCCTGGCAGAACTGCTCGGCTGACACGTCCGTCCCCAGGTCCGTCACTTCCCAGCCGTTTCCCTCCAGCATCATGACGACGATGTTTTTGCCGATATCGTGGATATCACCTTTTACCGTGCCTATCACGTACTTGCCTACGGAAGGTGTTCCACTCTGAGTCAGCGCCGGTTTCAGACGTTCCATCGCCATCTTGGTGGCCTCACCGGCCACCAGCAGCTCCGGAAAGAAGAACTCCCCTTCCTGGAACTTCTTGCCCACCTCGTTCAGCGCCGGCACCAGCCCCCCGTCCAGTATCTCCCTGGCGCTCGTCCCAGCATCCAGCGCCGCCTGGGTAAGTTCCGCTGCCCGGTCCAGGTCACCGCTGATTATGCTCGCCTTAATCGCGTTCAGGTCTGACATCTTGACCACCTCCTCAAAACAGTGCGTCAATCCGGACGCATGAGAATACTTAATTTACTCTGTCTCCGAGTGCCGATAAAATGGTAAAGACAGACCGCCACCCCTCTTCACCCGTCTCCCTTATTGCCCGATCATCTTGCCCGGCAGCCAGAGGGCTATCTGAGGAATGAAGACCACCAGCATCAGACCGGCCAGCTGAATGGCCATAAAGGGCGGCACGGATTTCACGATGTCCCACATGCTGACCTCAGGCGGAGCCACTCCCTTTACGTAAAACATTCCCTGACCAAAGGGAGGTGACAGATAGGCAATCTGGATATTCATCACGAAAAGAACGCCGAACCAGACCGGGTCATAACCCAGTGACGTCACGATGGGAATAAAAAGCGGTATGGTCAGGAAGAGGATACCCAGCCAGTCGATGACCATTCCCAGGGCGATGAGTATCAGCATCATCACCATAATGATACCGATTGGGGCCACCGGCAGGGACAGCATGAGCTGTTTGATGAAACCGGTGCCTCCGGCCAGGGCGTACACGGAAACCAGAGAGAGCGAGCCGAAAGCCAGCCAGGCCATCATGCAGGTGGCTTCCAGCGTCTGATAACTGGATTCCTTCACCATCTTCCAGTTGAACTTGCGGTGTACCATCGCGGACAGAAACGCGCCGATACTCCCCACCGCCCCGGCCTCGGTAGGCGTGGCCAGGCCGGCATAAATGGAGCCCAGCACCATCACGATGATAAGGCCGGGTAGAATCAGCCCTTTGGCCAGCCCCAGTTTCTGGACGAACGTAATTTCTCTTTCTTCCTCGGGCGCCGGCGGGGCCAGCTCGGGCTTGATCAGAGCCCTGATTACCACGTAAGAGCAATAACCCAGAGAAAGAATCAGGCCCGGGAAAACCCCACCCATAAACAACTGGCCCACGGAAGCGCCGGTAACCAGCCCGTAAACAACGAAGACGATACTGGGCGGAATCAGCGTCCCCAGGCCGCCGCCCGCCATAATGGAACCCAGGGCAATCTGCTTGTTGTAGTCATAGCGGAGCATTATCGGCAACGCAATCAGACTCAGGCTGA
This sequence comes from uncultured Dehalococcoidaceae bacterium, assembly GCA_964615345.1. Taxonomy (GTDB): domain Bacteria; phylum Chloroflexota; class Dehalococcoidia; order Dehalococcoidales; family RBG-16-60-22; genus JACZSH01. The sequence goes on from CAZTMR010000010.1 coordinate 41,300, forward strand.
CCACCGCCGCCCCGATAATGCCGGACATCGCCGCCATGATGGTGCCCACCAGGATGGAGGTTACCGCCAGCCCGCCACCCACCGGGCCGAACCAGACGCGCACGGCGCGGAACAGGTCTTCCACCACCCCGGACTTTTGCAGCACGTTGGCCATCAGGATGAACATCGGCCCGGCGATAAACACGTAGCTTTTCATAAAACCGGTGACCCGGTTCAGCACCACTTCCAGGCTGCCCGGGCCCCAGAGTATCAGGGCAATCGCCACGGCCATGGTGCCGGTAACAAAAGCCATCGGCAGTCCGGCAATGAGCAGCACGAACATACCGACGACGATGATTATACTCAGCGTTACGATATCGATGTTCAATCTAACGGCTCTCCCTTCACCACCATGTGGAAGTCCCGGATTGCCTTGGCCAGACCCTGCAGCAGAATCAGGAAACCGCCCACCGGAATCATCATCCGCACCGGCCAGACAATGGGCATAAAGCCGGTGTAAAGTTTCTCGTTCATCAGGAACGATTCCCAGCCCCGCACTCCCCCTATCCACAACAATATGCCGCAGAAAACGACGAATCCGGGCAGCGTCAGCAGGTCCAGGAGCGACTGTGTGCGCGGGGAAAGGCGGTCAAAAAGCACGTCCATCCGGACGTGCCGGTTTTTCAGGTGGGCGTAAGCTCCGCCGACCACGTAAGCCACTCCGGCGGTATACAGGGTAACGTCAAAAACCCATATCTGCGGCTTATCGAACATGCGCATAATAACTTCAAAGCCGATGATAAGCATGGTAATCAGCAGAAAGAAGGAGACTATCTTCCCGCTCCAATCGCTTATCCCGTCTATGACATGCAAAAATCGCTTCATCTTTTCCTCTGTTCACGCCGGGGGGAACGGGCTGGAAGAACCCGCTTCCCCCGGCAAATCAAGACATGCAGGCTGGCAGTCTACCTTCCGCCGATGGCTTCCAGGTAGGATTGCAGGCTGTCCATTATCTCCCGTGCCAGTGGAGATTGCTCAGCCAGCTTCTCGTCCTCGGCAGCGATAAGCTCTTTGACTCTGGCCTCCAAGTCGGGGTCGAAAGCCACCATTTCGGCACCGGCTTCCGACAGTTTGCCTACTGAAATAAGGTCGTCATAGGCGGTGGACGTCCACATATCCATAGCCAGTTTCTGCCCGGATGTTTCCAGTAACTGCTTGAGGTCATCCGGCAGCTCGTTCCAGGCGTCCATATTGGCGACTAGTTCACCCATGCCGCCCATGTAGTATTGGCCGGGCTTCGAGTAGTAGGGCGCTATTTCGGCGTAGCCCATGCGGAAGTTCATCGCCGGCGAACCCCAGTCAGAGCCCTCGATGAGACCGGTGGAAAGGGCAGTGTAAACTTCGGCACCCGGTATCGTCAGCACGTCTGCTCCCAGAGTATTCCAAACCGGGGCCAGGGTTTCCGGAGCTCTCATCTTGAAACCTTCCACATCTTCAAAGGTGCGGATGGGTTTCTTGGAGACGATTGACTCTCCGGCAAAGGTGTACATGTGGTGGCCGATGTAGTACAGGTTCCAGGCACCGTAAGCCTCTCTGGCCAGTTCCAGACCACCACCCTGCCAGAACCAGGCCAGCGTCCGCGGGTAGTCACCGATGACGATACTGGAATGGTCAATCATCGTCAGGGCCGTGTCTTTGCCGGCCCAATAGCTGCCGCCGGCCTGGGACAGTTCAACTACCCCTGCCTCCACGGCGTCAAGATATTCGGTGTAGGGCATCAGCGCTCCGGACGAGAACGTTTCGATATCCAATCGCCCGTTGCTGGCTTCCCGGACGGCATTGGCAAATTCTACCGTGGCGTCATAGGACAGCTCGGCTTCTGACCACATGCTGACCAGCTTCCAGTTAAATACCTCCTCCGGCTGTGCCGGGGACGGAGAGGGTGCTGGTGACGGTGAGGGCGAGGGCGCCGGTGACGGCGACGGACTGGGTGACGGCGCCGGTGACGGTGACGGCGATGGCGCGGGGGCTGGTTCCGGAGCGGCGCAGGCGGCCAATATGCCGCCTATCATCACCACCAGGACCGCGAAGGTCAAAATTCCTCTCTTTTTCATTTTCTCCTCCTCAGAAAAATAACCGCTGTGACTGGTCTGTTTTTATTTCTGCGATAAGCCACCACCTCCTCGGTTCCTTGAAGTTATTACCTTCAAATATTTATACGGTTACCTCCACGATGTCCTCAAGGTGGGTCTTTCACTTCAGGCCGGCCGTATAACAAAGTATAGTAAGGAGTACCGTAAACCGTGGATTCTTTAAAAAAGGAATCGGTAATGTGGAATCTATGCAGTA
>CAZTMR010000011.1:0-37689 GCA_964615345.1 uncultured Dehalococcoidaceae bacterium
TTTTCCTATTTTACCCTGACTCTTCTTGAGGTGTCCGTTTTATTAGACCACAACATTATTTGAAAAATGGCTTAAAGCGCACTTCTCTGACCCAGAGAACTTGACCGAAAGCGAGAAGGAAATCGCAAGTTGCGTTGCTCATGCTTGTAATCATGTTGAAGCTGACATATTTCGAAACAACGAAATTGGTAATCGGCGAATTGCTGCATTGTTTCTCTTTAGGCTCGGAGCAGAAGAACTTTTTGGAAAGAACTGGCAACCAAGTGAAGACTTCCTTTTAAGGGTCGCATCTCAACCATACTCTATGTACGATTTTGCTACTCGGATATTAAAAACGGTCGATTTACAGTTCTCCTAGCTTGAATAAACCTTAATAGCTCTTTTCTATTTTGTTGGTAAAATAGAAAACCCCCAAAATCTTTCAGAAATCGGGGGCTCTTTAGCTTCAGAAATTGGTAGCGGGGGTTGGATTCGAACCAACGACCTTCGGGTTATGAGCCCGACGAGCTGCCACTGCTCCACCCCGCGTCACCTGACAGTTTCCAGTATAGTTCTTCATCTATAGGGGTGTCAAGTAGCGCCTCTCAGGACCGCCGGGGTACTGTATGCCGTGACAGTCATAATCAGGTGTCATGAAACCGGATAATTTTTTGCAGTCACCGTAAAATGCCTCTTTGAGAGCATTGACCGGGCGGTGGAAATAGGTTAGACTTTACTTATGTTACACCTTGTGGCGTCAGGGTTCTTCCGGAGGTCTTCTCTCTGGCTGGTTTCAGCTGGCAGAGTGGATAAAAGCGTATTATCCGCCTGCCAGTAGCGCGGGACAAATCAGTCCGTTCTGTTTTTTTTCAAGCACTTCGTCGGGTGATGATTGTATAGCGGTAACACATCTGGATATAGGATTTTAACCTGCCCGGAGCTTCGGGGGCAGGAGGAGAGAAAAAAGATGGCTGACATTAATGTTCTCCGGACACAGCTGGAGAAAGAGAAAGAGCATCTTTCAGAGGAGCTGGAACAGCTCAAGTATGGCGGTAATTCCTCTGAAGAAAGGCGTGAAGGGAGTCCCTATGGCAAGCGTGAGGAGGAGGCCAGTGACGCGCTCGATATGGAAAAACGCGTCGCTGTGGAAAAACGTCTCAAAGATCAGCTGGCTGAGATTGAGCACGCCCTGCAAAAGTTTGCCGAAGGCACCTACGGCCTGTGCGATATCTGCGGGAGAGCGATAGACCCGGAGAGGCTGGAAGCCCTTCCCAAGGCGAGTGTCTGCATGAGTTGCAAGACACAGCAGGCAAAAAATGCGAAAGGTAAATCGCTCGCTGGGTAAATGGCGCTATGCGGTTTTCTTTCTGGCCGGAACTCTGGTCCCGGTGCTCGACCAGCTCAGCAAGAGCTGGATAAGAGCGCAGCTGCCCGTTGGCGGTTCCCTGTATGAAACCGGCACATTCCGTATTATTAGACTCAACAATACGGGGGCTGCTTTTGGCCTGTTCCAGGGCCAGTCACCCGTGCTGGCCATCATCGCTCTGGTGGGCGTTATCCTGATACTTGCCTATATGTTCGTGATCTATCGCCGGTTTCCCGTGTTAGACGTCCCGATGGGTAATTTCGCCCTGGGCCTTGTCCTCGGTGGCACTATCGGGAACCTGGTGGACCGTCTTTCCCGCGGCTACGTTACGGATTTTATCGATTTAGGCTTCTGGCCGGCCTTTAACGTGGCGGACTCGGCGGTAACCGCAGGCGTTATCATCCTGGGCTACGGTCTGCTGCGCTCTGCCTGGATTAAGGAATACCAGGATGGAAGGAAAGCATAGTTTTGTCGTCGGCGCTGCTGGCCTCAGGCTGGACCGTTTCATCGTGGAAAAATGCCCGGAGCTTTCCCGTACTTATGTGCAAAAACTCATCCGGGAAGGCCTGGTAACGGTCAATTCCCGGACCGCCCGGGCCGCCTGGAAACTGGACACCGGCGATACGGTGCAGGTAGCCATTCCCCGTCCCCCTCCTGAATATCCCCTCCCGGAGAACATACCGCTGTCCATTATCTATGAGGATAAAGACCTTGTTGTCGTTGATAAGCCCGCCGGCCTGCCGGTGCATCCCGCTCCCGGCCACCCCGGTCGGACTCTGGTAAATGCCATCCTGTATCATTACCCTCGTTTGGCCGGTACCGGTGACTCGTTCCGTCCCGGCATCGTACACCGGCTGGACAAAGACACTTCCGGTCTGGTGCTGGTAGCCAGGAACGAGACGGCCCGGGCCTGCCTGGCGGCGCAGTTCAAAAACCGTACCGTGCACAAGGTCTATCGGGCACTGGTTAAAGGCAGACTTACCCCGGGAACCGGCGTCATCGAGGCGGCGCTGGGACGCGATGCGCGCAACCGGAAGCGTATGGCCGTGCTGGCAGAAGGCAGAGCGGCGCGTACCGCTTACCGGGTGCTAGAATACATCGGCAATTGTACTTTGCTTGAAGTTATCCCCTGCACCGGACGCACCCACCAGATACGGGTGCACCTTTCTGCCATCGGTTTTCCCATTCTGGGGGACACCGTCTACGGCGTAAAATCGCCCCACCTCTCCCGCCAGTTCCTGCACGCCTGCCGTCTCGGCTTTCGGTTGCCCGTCACCGGAAAATACGCTGAGTTTACCTCGGAGCTCCCCCCGGCCCTGGCCCGGGCGCTTGGAGAGCTTGCCTAGAATCTTACCCGGCTAGGTGGTAAAATGGGCAGGAAATTAAGGAAAAAAGTGGAAATCGGTTGAATGGCTAAACTGTATAATGTTTCTATAATAAATAAGCATGACGTGTGGTTGGAAGAAGATGAAGAGAACCCCCTTAATTGGGTTGTGATGAGTGAAGATGAGCTGGAGACGTATATTAAAAGGGAGATTAGTGGTACGGAAAAAGTTCAGGGACGCGCGTTTACAGACTATGATGATATAGTCGGGAAAAAGTTTTTATAGCATCGTGGTTTAAAAGGGAATAATGTGGAAAAAGAGCAGCTGACATATTCGGAAGCGATTGAAAAAGTACTTATAGCAAACAACTATGTTGCCCCTCTTAGAAAGATATACAAAGAAATAGTAGAATATCGCTCTTTAACAGGACAGACTCCATTCAAGACCATACAAGAAAGAGTCCAACGAGATTCGCGGTTTACCAGAGTGGGGTTAGGAGTCTATGCCCTGACTGATTACCTAGATAGACTCCCGGCTTCTCCAAAGCCAGAAAATAAAGAGCAGGAAAAACAGCAGACCCATTATTCAATTCAGGGGATGCTGTTAGAAATAGGTAATATGGAAGGGTATGATACTTATTCACCGAACAAAAACGCTATCTTCGATAATAAATCCTTGCTGCAAATAATGACGCTTTCTGAGTTTCCTAACTTCACATATCCCGCTATAATCCAATCCGTGAAATTCATAGATGTTTTATGGTTTAGTGAACGCGGTTTTCCGAAATACGCTTTTGAAATTGAAATTACACCCCAGTTCAGAAATTCTTTACTTAAATTTAGCGAACTAAGCGACTTCTACGTGACATTTCACTTGATAGCCGAGGCAGAAAACCGCGCTAAGTATCAAAGGGAACTTTTAAAGTCAGTTTTTGGCGAAATTAAGCATCGATGTCTATTTAAGACGTGCGAGCAGGTTAGGGATCTGTATTTAAAATCTAAGGAAAAACAAGAAATCCATAGCTTGTTTTTCCAAAGAGAAATATCTCAGGAATAAGAATACTCATACGGCCGTTTCAAAAATACTATTAATAACAAACTAGAAAACATTATGAATGCTCCAGTCAGAACCCGTTTTGCCCCCAGCCCCACCGGCTTCCCCCACGTGGGTAACATCCGCACCGCCCTTTTTGCCTGGCTCTTCGCCCGGCATAACGGCGGCCGTTTTATCGTCCGCATCGAAGATACGGACACCGCTCGTAAAATAGAAGGCGCCGTGGACGCCATACTGGACAGCCTCCGCTGGCTGGGGATGGACTGGGACGAAGGCCCCGGCAAAAATGGAGAGTACGGCCCTTATTTTCAGTCGCAGCGGCTTGACCTCTACCGGGACGCCGCCGCGCGTCTCATCTCGCAGGGGAACGCTTATTACTGTTACTGCTCCCCGCAGCGGCTGGAAGAAATGCGCGCCGGGCAGGCCCGGCGCAAGCAGCCGCCCGGCTATGACCGACTCTGCCGTGACCTGACCGCCGGGGAAAGGAAAAACAGGGAAGCCGAAGGAGTTGCTCCCGTAGTCCGCTTCAAGATGCCCCTGAAAGGCCGCACCGATTTTGACGATATTATCCGGGGTAACGTCTCGTTCGAAAACGGCGTTCTTGATGATTTCGTCCTCCTTAAATCGGACGGCTATCCCACTTACCACCTGGCCAACGTCGTTGATGACCATTTTATGCACATAAGCCACGTCCTCCGGGCAGAGGAATGGCTTTCCAGCGTCCCCCGCCACGTCCTGCTGTATCGTGCCCTCGGCTTTGAAATACCGCAGTTCGCCCACCTGCCCATGCTGCTCGGCCCTGACCGTTCCAAACTGAGCAAGCGGCACGGCGCCGTCTCCGTGACCGAGTATTGCGACCAGGGCTATTTGCCGGAGGCGATGGTCAATTTCCTGGCCCTGCTCGGCTGGTCACTGGATGATAAGACGGAGCTCCTCTCCCGGGACGAACTGGTGGCCAGCTTCACCCTGGACAGAATCAGCCAGACGGCGGCCGTCTTCAACCAGGAAAAGCTGGACTGGATGGACGGGGTCTACATCCGCCGTCTCGACCCGGAAGAGTTTGTACGGCGGTCACTGCCTTTTCTGGAAAGAGACCTGCCCGCTGTGGTAGAGCGGCCGCTGGATATTGATTACGTCCGGCGGATTATGCCCCTCGTTCAGGAACGGGCCCGCACACTGGGCGAAGTTGCCGCTTTGACCAGTTTCTTCTTTGTCGATGAGCCCGTGGACAACCCGGAGGTGCTCATTGGCAAAAAGATGGACCGGGACTCTGCTCTTCAGGCGCTGAAAGTTTCTCTGGTCAGGCTCGGCGAACTTCCCGCCTTCACTGAGGAATCCCTGGAAGGCGTCCTCAGACCTCTCGCCGAGGAACTGGGTCTGAAAACGGGACAGCTTTTCGGGACCCTGCGCGTGGCGGTAACCGGAAGGACGGTGGCGCCACCCCTTTTTCAGACCATGGCGGTACTGGGTAAGGAGCTTTGCCTGGGCCGGATTGAAGTTGCCCTGGCAAAACTGTCCTGAGGTGGATGCAGAAAGTGAAACGCACTGCCAGAGACTGGCTCATCGTACTGGTGCTGCTGCTTGATGAACTGGCAGTGGTGGTCCTGGTGCTGCTGGCCCTGTGGTATTTTGATATTGATATGCCGGTATCGCTGGCGGTGGTGCTCGCCGTATTCCTGGGTGGCATTGTCTTTCTTACCCACCGGGTGGTTATTCCCAGCTTTCACCGCAAAGAAGTTACCGGAAAGTCGGCCATGGTCGGCCTGGAAGGTACCGTTATCGAACCTTTGCACCCGGAGGGGACGGTTAGAATCTCCGGGGAGTACTGGAAAGCCGCCGCTTCCGGGGGATATATTCCGGCGGGCGAGACTATAGAGGTAACCGGGTCGGTCAGGCTGACGCTGACCGTTCGGCGCAAAAAGGACGCGTAATGCCAGCAGGGTTATCCCGTAAAGAAAGCCTGGTCCCCAAATACCTTGCCCTCTATCGTTCCGGGGAGCTGGAGCGCCGCGTTTCGGCGCTGGAGGCCCGGCTCGGCGCCTGCGATATCTGCCCGCGCGTCTGCGGAGTCGACCGTCCGGCAGGTGAGACCGGAATTTGCCGTTCCGGCCGCCGGCCCATCGTGTCCTCTGTTTGCGCCCATCACGGGGAAGAGCCGGCCATTTCCGGCCACCGTGGCTCGGGGACCATTTTCTTCGGCAACTGCAATCTGCGCTGTGTTTACTGCCAGAACCATCAGATTAGCCAGGACTGGCGGGGCCAGAAGGCCAACGAAATCGATTTTCACCGGTTTGCGGAATTGCTGCTCCATATCCAGGACGAGCTCGGTTGCCATAACGTTAACCTGGTTTCCCCCTCCCATTTCGTCCCCCAGATTATGCGGGCGTTGCTCATTGCCATCCCCGCCGGACTCCGCCTGCCCATCGTTTACAATACCGCTAGCTATGACTCGGTTGAAACTTTGCGCGGTCTGGACGGCGTGGTCAGTATCTACCTGGCTGACCTGCGCTACGCTTCTGATGACTGGGCACAGAAATATTCCGGTGTGCCTGATTACGTGTCTGCTTCCCGCGCCGCCATCCGGGAAATGCAGCGGCAGGTCGGTGACCTGCAGGTAGACGGCTGCGGTATCGCCCGGAAGGGTCTGGTTATACGCCATCTGATTATGCCCCACGGCCTGGCCGGCAGTCGGGAATCACTATCCTGGCTGGTCAGGGAAGTGTCTCCGGAAGTTACGGTCAGTCTGATGTCCCAGTATTACCCGGCGCACCGGGCCCGGCATTACCCGGAGCTGTCCCGGCAGATATCAGCGTCAGAACACGATGATGTCTTGGAGATTTTAAAGGAACTGGGGATTGAAAACGGCTGGATTCAAGGCCTGAATGCCCCGAGGAATTACCTGCCTGATTTTAAGCGGCCAGAACACCCCTTTGGTACCTGAGCCGGAGGGGGACGGTCAGCACTCTTTACTCGCCTTACTTCCCCTTGTTTTTCATCCAGGCAAAGTCCGGCTTGTTGCCGTTAATCTTGTCTTTCTTGTTTACGTTTTCAATAAACGTTTTCAGGTCAAGCGGTTTTTTCTTACTCATCGCAAGTGTTCCCTCGTTTTTCGTTGGTGATGCTTCATTCTAACACATTCCAGTTCCTGAGGCCAGTCCCGGACCTTCTATCCCGTACCGGGTTCAGGCTTTCTTCCCGGTTGAGTGTCATTCCCTTTGCTTTCAGCTATCATAAATGATAAACTATTGTTTGAATGGGCTGTACGGTTACTCAGGAGAGTTTTCAGGGCCTCACTTCATACTGGACTGACGCGAACCTTGGCTTGAAGTGGGGCTCGGTTTTTGTTTTGCCTCCCTGGCTGGAAGTCTGGTGGCAGGTGTTTCAGCCCCGCTCGGAACTATATCTAGCTGCCGTCAGCCGGGACAGTAAAATCATCGGCATCGCTCCTCTCCATCTCCGTGAAGGGACTGCCGCTTTCGTCGGCAGTGCCGACGTCTGTGATTATATGGACTTTATCGTCGTTCCCGGAAAAGAGGAGGACTTTTATAGTGCTCTGCTGGAAGAATTACGGCGCAGGCAAGTGAAAAGAATGCACCTGGAATCGCTGCGGGCGGATTCCTCCGCTTTTGTCTACCTGACGGAAATCGCCCGCCGGCGTGGCTATAACGTACTCGCTGACGAGGTTGACGTTTCTCTTTCTATGGAGCTTCCCGCCACCTGGGAAGATTACCTGGCTTCTCTGACCAAAAAACAGCGCCACGAGGTAAGACGGAAACTGCGGCGCTTGCGGGAAGCGGACAGGGTGGACTATCGCTGTCTCCCCGTCGAACCCGCGGAGGCGGAAGAACTGACGGGTAAATTCCTGGGACTTTTCGCCCAGAGCCGGGAGAAAAAAGCCGGCTTTATGACGGAAAAGATGGAAAGCTTCTTCCGGTCGGTAGCCCGGTCTATGGCGGAAATCGGGCTATTGCGCTACGGCATCCTGGAACTGAAAGCTTCCCCGGTGGCGATGATAATGGCTTTCGACTATAATCAGACCAGGTATCTCTACAACAGCGCCTTTCAGTCCCGTTATGATTCTTTGAGCATCGGCCTGCTTTCAAAAGTCCTCGGCATTCAGCAGAGCATTGATGCCGGTCTGAAACACTGGGACTTTTTGAAGGGGGCAGAAGAATACAAGTCCCGGCTGGGCGGGCAGGAAATAAAGCTTTATAATTGCCGGATAGACCTGTCTTGATTTTTTACTAGGACGGAAAGTATGCGAAACAGAAAACTGGTTGGCAACGGTCGGTTAAGAATAGCCATGATTTGCGCCCACAGTTGCCCGGTGGGAAAACTGGGGGCCAAGGACACCGGCGGAATGAGTGTTTACGTGAGGGAGCTCGCCGGCGAGCTCTCCCGCTGCGGGCACACTGTTGACGTTTACACGCGTGTTCATGACCCGAATGACTCCCAGGCCATCCCTCTGGGAAATAACGCCCGTCTCATCCATCTCAGGGCCGGAGAGGATAGCGTCATGGACAAAATGGACGTTTTCCCCCATCTCCCTGAGTTTACCCGCCAGCTGGAAAGCTATCGTAAACAGAACGGCCTCCAGTATGACTTGATATACAGTCACTACTGGCTTTCGGCGTGGGTGGGAAAGCGGCTGCAGAGCCGGTGGGACGTGCCCCATATGGTGATGTTTCACACCCTGGGAGCGTTGAAGAACGCCATTGGTGTTGGTGAAGGTGAACCGTGGATACGTGTCGAGACGGAAAAATATCTGGCCCGCAACATCCATCGCGTTATCGTGGCTACGGAAAAAGAAAAGCGGGACATCATTTTTCATTACGGGGCACCGGAGAAATCAATTGTGGTTATCCCCTGCGGTGTTAACCTGGAGCTGTTCCGCCCCTCAGACAAAGAAGCGGCGAAGCGGAAGCTGGGACTGGATGGGGAAGACCGCGCCATCCTTTTCGTCGGCCGTATTGACCCGCTTAAAGGTATCGATAAATTGCTGGCCGCCCTGGCACGCATGGACGGCCGGGACCGGCTGCGTCTTCTTATCGTCGGGGGTGACGAAAATAGCCACCATGAAATAGAGCGGCTGAAAGAGATGGCGCGGGCGCTGGGTGTCCAGGACCAGATTGCTTTTCTCGGTCTGATCAAGCAGACGGAGCTGCCCGTCTACTATAATGCGGCCGACCTCTGCGTAGTGCCTTCTTACTACGAAAGTTTTGGCCTGGTGGCTCTGGAATCCCTCGCCTGCGGCACCCCGATAGTGACCACCCGTGTCGGCGGTGCGGAAAACATTGTCCGGCAGAAAGATATGGGATATGTGGTGGACAGCAACCATCCCTCCCATCTGGCGGAAAAAATGGAGCTGCTTCTTTCTGGCTCCGCAGGTGACCACGCGCAGGTCGGTGCCCTTCGGGAACTCGCCGAAAAGTTCAGCTGGGCAAACGTCGCTCGTCGTTTGGTCCGGGAATGCCGCGCGGTGAGCAAGAGCTACTATGCCTGAAAACCCTGGCTTACCGCCTTCTCGTACCAGAAACTGCTTCCACAATCGGTAAACCCGATGGAGCGGTAAAGAGATAGGGCGCTGGTATTATCGCTTGCCACGGTCAGCTCCACGGTTTTCACGTTCCGTTTCTCCAGTTCTTTCAGGCCGTGAAGCAGCGCTTTTCGGCCCACTCCCCGGTGGCGGTAGTTCCGATCCACTCCCAGCATGTGTATCCGCCCCTTTTTCTCCTCTCCTTCAGCTCCTTCCGGCGTTTTTACCCAGCAATAACCGGCCGGTTTGCTCCCGTCACGGATGAGCAGGACGTCTGCCGGAGAGCTGTGCTTCTGGTTCAGGGCAAAAGCTATTTCTTCGGGAGTATTGGGGTTGTATTCCCAGTTACCGGTAAAACTGCGGTTCTGGAAGCGGGCCAATTCTTTCTCTTCACCCGGTTGCAAGTGCTTTAACGTGTAATCTCCGTTAGCCGTGTCTGGAATCCGGACCGTGGCCAGTGATAGCCTGAGGTCGAGGTATCTTTTTTCCCTCCGGAAACCAATCTCAGAGAGCAGACTCTGGGTGCGGTTGTTTTCTTCTCTGACGTTAATTCTGACGGCTGTGGCGCCCATTTCCTCCGCCCGCAGCACCGCCCGGTTTAACAGCTCTTTTTCCAGCCCCTTTCCGGAGTGCTCCGGCAGGATAAAACTGACCAGGACGGCTCGACTGGAAGCAAGCTCCGGTATGACTTCCGCAAAGCCAATGATTTTACCGGATACCTCCGCTACCAGCAGGTCTCTTTCCGGCTGGTAACCCGGTCGCTGCAGGGTTTCGTTTACCGTTTCCGGGGAGCTGCCTTCGTCGCTGTGGAGTGCTCTGGCAGCGGTAACTCTTAATTTAACATAATCTTCATGGTCGGACGGACGATAGGTTCTCACCGCACTGGGGGACTCGCTCATCTAAAACCTCGATGTTAAATTGTATCAGTTAGAGCGATGTTATACAATGTTAGTGTCAATTACAGAGAAAGACGAGGGAGCTGGCATGACGATAAAGCAGGCGCAGATTCTGGTGATTACCCCCCACCCGGACGATGCCGAATTCGGCGTTGCTGGAACGGTGGTAAAGTGGGTGAGGGAAGGCAAGGACGTGGTCTACGTAGTCTGCACCAATGGCAATAAAGGCACCAGTGATATCAATATGAAGCCGGAGCGCCTGGCTGAGATAAGAGAACAGGAGCAAAAGTGTGCCGCTGACTTGCTCGGGGTTAGAGAAGTCGTCTTTCTGCGCTATGAAGACCAGGGACTGGAAGATACCCCGGAGTTCAGGAAGGAAATCGTGCGCCTGATTCGGAAGTACCGCCCGGAAATCGTGGTCACTTCTGACCCGTACCGGCGTTATCTCTGGCACCGTGACCACCGTATCACCGGCCAGGTGGTGCTGGACGCGGTGTTTCCCTATGCCCGTGACCTTTATGCTTACCCGGACCTGCTTCAGGAAGGGTTTCGGCCGCATAAAGTCAAGGAAGTCTGGCTCTGGACCATCATGACCGATATCAACCACCGCTCGGATATTACGGATACCTTTGATATCAAAGTCAGGGCCTTGAAATGCCACGCCAGTCAGGTAGGCGATAACCGTTTTCCGGAGATTGAAGAGCGGCTCAGGCAGTGGGCGAAAGAAAGGGCGGAGGGAGAACCTTACGAGCTTGCCGAGGCTTTTCACCGGGTGGAGATACTCTGGTAATCGCCGCCGGGGTTAACCGGAAACCCAGGTCACGTCTCCGTAGCGGCCGGACGTCATCCCTTTTAACAGGAAGGCGGTGAAGAGTTCCTTCTCCTTTTTCAGTACCGTGCCGTCTCCATGACCGGGAAATATCCGGGTGTCATCCGCCAGAGGCATAATCTGGGTCTTTATTGATTCGATTATCCGTTCCAGGTCGGCGGGGGTTGCCGTTTTCCCGGGACCGCCGGGAAATATGGTATCTCCGGAGAGCAGGTATTCTCCGGTCTGGAAACAGAGGCTCCCGGGCGTATGTCCCGGGGTGTGCAGTACCGCCAGGCTGATGTTCCCGAAGGTTATGGAGTCTCCGCCTTTAAGTAGGATTTCCGGTACCCCGGACAGACGGTCTGCGTCTGCGGCGTGAGCCGCCAGCGGGACTCCCAGCCCGGAGCGTAACTGGCTGAGCGCGCCGGTGTGGTCAGGGTGGCTGTGAGTCAGCAGGATATACTTCGGGGTAGTTCCCCGTAGGCTACTCATAATTTTGTCTGCCTCTTCCGGCGCATCGATAACCACGCTGCTCCCCGTCTGACGGCAGCTCAGAATGTAGGCGTTGGTCCCGAAAGTTCCCACTTGGAGACGGTCTATCTGCTAGGTATTGTCTCTGGCTACGGTAGTCATGGCCTTGCCTCTCTCTCAGCATACCTCATGTCATAGTTCCGGTCAATAATCGTTCTTCCGTTTTATCCCTGGAGCGGATAGCTCATTGACGCCCGGCGGCCGGGCCATTAAAATGACACCAAGTAACTGATTAGGAGAGCGGGATGGAGCATATCTGGGCGCCGTGGCGGGTGCAGTACATCGAAGGGGAAAAGCCGGAGGGCTGTTTTTTATGTGAAAAGCCTGCGGAGAGTGATGACGCGGCTAACTATATTCTGTTTCGGGGGGAGTGGAACTTTGTGGTGCTGAATGCCTATCCCTACAACCCGGGACATTTGCTGGTGGCTCCTTACCGGCATATCGCCAGCCCGGAGCTGATGACTGCGGAAGAAAGTCAGGAACACTTTGACATCATCAGCCGGGCCGTTGCCGTTTTTCGGAAAGTATATAAACCCGGCGGACTGAATATCGGCATAAACCTGGGCCGGGCTGCCGGCGCCGGTCTGGAAGACCACGTTCATACCCATGTCGTCCCGCGCTGGCACGGCGATACCAATTTTATGCCGGTCTTTGCCGATGTGAAGGTGCTGTCCGATTCGTTAGACAATGTTTACCGGAAGCTGGCCGGTGAATTTTAGGCCGTAAAGACCGCTCTGCTGTCACTCCTGGAGGCTGTCAGGTGTTGCTTGAGTTAAGGGTCAGGAACCTGGGTATCATAGATGAGATTGATTGGACTCTTGGTCATGGGTTGAACGTGATAACCGGTGAGACCGGGGCCGGTAAATCACTGGTTATTGATGCCGTGGAGACCCTGCTCGGAGGTAGAGCGAGCGAAAACAATATCCGCTACGGTGCGGATATCGCGGAGATTGAAGGTGTCTTCAGCTTGCCCCGGAGCCAGGATATCCTGGTATTGCGGGAACTCCTGGCGGAGAAGGGTCTGGCTGACGCGGAGGAGGATACTCTGGTTCTGCGCTGTGAAGTGCGCCGGTCAGGACGCAGCCTGGTACGGGCTAATGGCCGCACCGTACCCCGGACTACTCTCAAACAGGTAGAGCGTTTTCTCCTGGACATTCACGGGCAGAGCGAGCACCTCTCACTGCTCGACCGCAAGTCTCATCTCGATTTTCTGGACTCTTACGCGCGCACCCTTGACCTTCGGCGGGAGCTCGGTTCTCAGGTGGCCGAGCTGGGCAGGGTCGAGCAGGAGTTGAAACGGCTATCTGAAGAGGAGAAAGACCTCGCCCGGCGTGAAGACTTTCTGCGCTACCAGATAGACGAGATAACCGGCGCGAAGCTGCAGGAGGGTGAGGAAGACGAGCTGGCGCGGGAACGCAACGTTCTCGCCTCATTCGAGCAGTTGAAACAGCTTTCCGCAGAAGCCTACCAGGCCCTGTCCGGCGAAGACGTTTCGGCTGGCTTGAGTTCGGTCAGTGACCGGCTGGCAGAAGCCGTGGCGGCAATGAAGAAACTGGCAGACCTGGACCCCACCCTCAGGCCCCGGCTGGAATCTCTGGAAGCAGCTTCTCTGAGCCTGGAAGAGGTCAGCCGGGGCGTGCGTGATTATGCGGAAAGCCTGGAAAATGACCCCGGACGGCTGGAAGAGGTGGAGGCGCGCCTGGAACTCTTCCGGGACCTGAAAAGAAAGTACGGGTCAGGCATTACCGAAGTACTGGACTATCTGGGCCGTGCGGAAGCAGAGCTGGACGGCCTTTCTCGTTCTTCGGAAAGGCGCCGGGAGTTGGAAGAAGGACTCCCCGGGTTGAAAGAGTCGATGGGTAAAATCGCTGCTGAACTTTCCGCCCGGCGGCGCGCTGCCGCCGGAAAGCTCATTGCCGAGACCGGGAAAGAGCTTCAGGAACTAGATATGGCGCACGTCGAATTTGAAGTCTCCATCAGGCAAACCGCCTCTGAAGAAGGTATTCCCCTTCCCGGCGGCGGGACTGTCGCTTTTAATAATGACGGCATCGATATCGTCGAGTTTATGGTCGCCACCAATCCCGGAGAGCCGATGAAACCGCTGGCGGCAATCGCCTCCACCGGTGAGATATCCCGCTTTATGCTGGCTTTGAAGGGAGCACTCGCAGGGGCGGACCGGGTGCCCGTGCTCGTCTTCGATGAAATCGATATCGGCGTGGGTGGTCGGAGCGGTGACATCATCGGTAAGAAGCTCTGGAGGCTGGCGCGGGACCGCCAGGTGATTTGCGTGACCCATCTCCCGCAAATAGCCGCTTTTGCTGACGTCCACTTTAACGTTTCCAAAGAAGTCTCCGGAGAACGTGCCGCCAGCCGCCTGCAGGCGCTTCAGGATGAGGTCCGCCTCCGGGAGATTGCCTCCATGCTTGCCGGTCCCCACTATACGGAAACGGCGCTCCGGAACGCTCGGGAACTCATACAAAAGGCGGATTCCTGGAAAGAACGTACCTAGGCGGTTACGGCTTTATGCCGGCTTGCTCCGGAGGTCATTACTGGCGCCGTAATGAAATCAGCAGAGTAATCAACAAGCCGATTACCGCGATTACCCCCAGGATTATCCGCCAGTCGGAAAAAAGGCCTTCCTCCGGTTCCGGCGTAACTTCGGGCACCGTCTTCGGGATTTGGGCCGGGCTGACTGTTATCGGCAATTGTACCGGCTTGGATTGTGCTCCGGCCTCGTTCTCTCCAAAGTAGTAGATTAGATCTCCGGTGATGCTGAAGTTACCCTCTTTTTCCGTTTTAACGCGT
The DNA here is from genome assembly GCA_964615345.1 of uncultured Dehalococcoidaceae bacterium. GTDB lineage: Bacteria > Chloroflexota > Dehalococcoidia > Dehalococcoidales > RBG-16-60-22 > JACZSH01. The sequence continues at coordinate 14,303 of CAZTMR010000011.1, forward strand.
ACCGGTATCTGCTTGATGTCTCCCGGCTGGATGCGGTAGATGGCCGTGTATTGTTCATTATTGCCGGCGGTGAAGTTACCCGAGCTCAGCTTCAGCCCCGCCGGGACCGTCAGCGTCAGCTTGACCGTCAGCGGTGGGGCACCGACCAGGTTGCTCGCCGAGAGGTCCAGGGTGAGTTCCTCACCGGATTTTACCGTGTTGGCGGAAATGTTAAGGTAAACGCTATCTTCGGGCGGTTTTTCCACTGACGCCGGCGGCGTCTCGTTCGGCGCGGTGCCGGGCGCTGGTGGCGGCCGGATATCCACTTCCACCAGACTGCTATTGTTCCCCTCGTCACTCTCGGCAATCGCTCGGTCGCTGTCGGCGACAACTTCGAGGAGGTAAAGCCCTTCGCCTAAAACCAGGTCAAAAGTTGCCGTTGCTTTAGCGCTGGGATCGATTTCCGGAACTTCCTTGCCCGCGATGGATGCGCTGTTGCTGTACAGCCGCAGGAAAGTCGGCGCTGCCTGGCCCTCACCCTGATTCCTGAGGGTTACGCTAAGGGTGAAGGCTTCGTCTTTCTCCGGCTCTTCCGGTGACAGGACCATCTCTTCGATTACCAGGTCCGGGGGCGGGATGGAAAAAATTATCGTCCTAGCGTTATTACTTTCGTCGGCTTCAATGACATTCTCATCAGGGTCGGCTCTGGCTTCTATTTCGTGGGTGCCGTCCTGGCTCTTCCAGGAAAAGATCCGGGTAGCGGATGCCGCCGCCTCAATTTCCGGAAGCGCCAGGAAGCCCAGAGAAGTCCCGTCAATGTAGAAATGTACGCGGGAGGCGTCTGCTTTCAGCGTGCCCTGGTTCTTTATGATTACGCTGAAGTCCACTGTCTCTCCGGGCGGCGCTACCGTGGTAGAAGGCGTTATTGCTGCAATGGCAAGGTCCGGCGCTCTGGGGGTTATGGTTGCCGTTTTCTCGTTATTGTCTTCGCTGCTCTCCATCACCTTGCTGGCGGAATCAGCTACCGCCCTGACTTTGTGCTCACCCACCACGGCGGTCCAGTTGAAGGATTTCTTCTCGGTGGCGCCGGCATCTATCTCTGCCACTGTGGCAGACGATACCGCCGTCCCGTCTATGTAGTATTCCACCCGGGACAGCCCGGCGCGTCCGGTCCCCTGGTTTTTGATGGTTACCGTAAAACTGACCGTATCACCGAGCGCCGGACTGGCCGGCAGCCAGGTGATTTCCTTGATGACCAGGTCGGCAAACGAAACGCTGGAGAAAATAACCGATTGTTCGTTATTGTCCTCGTTGCTTTCGACAACCTGTTCTCCTTCGTCGGCAATGGCTTTGATGGTATGTGTGCCGGCTTCGGCTTTCCAGGTAAATTCTTGAATGGAAACGCTATTTCCTTCTATGGAGGAAATCTGTTGGTAACCCTGCGGGGAACCGTCCACGTAAAAGTAGACACGGGAAATTCCGGCCCGTCCGGTGCCCTGGTTCCTCACCGGTACACTGAAGGTGACCGTTTCCCCTATCGAAGGGCTGTCCGGAGACCAGGTTATCGCCCCGATGACCAGGTCCGGAATCAGCGGCGCGAAGAGCACCGTCTTCTCGTTATTCTCTTCGTCTTCCTCCACCACTCGCTCCAGTGAGTCAGCGATAGCCTTTATTTCATGTGCTCCTGACTTTACAACCCAGTTGAAAGTCTGGTTGTCGGTAGCGCCGGCTTCTATCGGATCTACGGGTACGGAGTCAATAAGTGTGTCGTCGATATAGTAGTCGAGCGTGCTGTAATCGGCCGTCCCGGCTCCCTGGTTCTTGATATTTACCTTGAAAGTTACGTTTTCGCTCTCCGAAGGGCTGGCCGGAGACCAGGTTATTGCTTCGATGATGAGGTCCGGCGCCAGCGTGATGAAGACGGCCGTCTTCTCGTTATTGGTCTCATCACCTTCGGTGACTAAATCAGGCTCGTCGATGAACGCTTTCAGTTCATGGCTTCCCGCCTGAGCTATCCAGTTAAAGGTCTGGTTTGAGGTGGCGCCGGCATCCAGTCGGGGTACTTCGGTATAGCCGCGGGACGCGCCGTCAATGTAAAAATAGAGCCGCGAAGAATTGGCCCTTTCGTTTCCACGGTTTTTAACCGTGATGTTAAAAGCGATGCTGTCGCCCAGGGAAGGACTTTCCGGGGTCCAGGTTATCGCTTCTACGGTAAGGTCGGGCGCCCGCACCGAGAAATAGAACGTGGCCTGATTGTTTGTCTCATCGCTTTCCGTGACTTCACTGTCAGCATCGGTCACTGCCCGGATGGAATGAGAACCGGCAACAGCTTCCCAACTAAAAGACTCGGTTTCGTCAGCTCCCGGTTCCAGCGGCCCCGTTGACCTCGTGGTCAAAAGCGTGTCATCGATGTAGAAAGCGCTGTGGAATCTACCGGAAGGGTCACTGCCCTGGTTCTTTAGCACCACCGAAAATTCTACCGTGTCACCGATGGAAGGAAACTCCGGTGACCAGCTGATATCCTCGATTATCAGGTCGGGAGATGCGCTTGCCCGTGCCGTACCGGTAAAAGATAGCCCGGGCGGAAGTACGGTGGTGCTGCCGGGAAACGGCAGCACCGGGCAGGCGGTGATTATCACCAGAGTCGATATCAGGACTGCCCGGATAATCCTTTTCATTGAACTTAACCCCCGCTTCGGGTCAGCCGGCGGATAAATCAGGACTGCCTCCGTCTCTCCTGGCGTTCTTGGCGCTCCGTGTCACCATACCTTATTTTAGCAGTTTGTCGGCTGGCGGTGTATGCGGCTAAAGTACCGGTACTTATATCAGTGCAGCAGATTGCGTGCGTTGGTCTGGCACATCATCTTGACGTGCTCGTCCGTGATCCCACTCTGCAGACAACCCAGAATCAGCATTCTCAGGCTGTCCGTGGGGTGCGGATTGGCGATGTGACCGGTATCCGAGCCGAAAACGATTCTCTCTGGGCCGACCGCTTTATAAATTGCCATCACGTCGTCCATGTTGTACATGCGGCCGATGTCCAGCGCGTAAATGCCCAGGTAAGCGCCCAGGTCGGCAAACATTTTGCACTGCTCCGGTGATAGCCAGGTCAATGCGTAATTAATGTGGTTGATTTCAATGCGTTTTACCCCCAGTTTTACCGCCTCCCTGACCACCATCAGCCGCTCCCGGGTGCTCTGGTGGCCCACCCCCAGTACCATGTCTGTTTCCGCCATCAGCGCCAGGATTTCTCTCATTGTCGGCACCACGTTGTCATTCTCGTCAAGCAGGTCTATGCCCTGGCCTTCCCCGTGTCCCACTACCCGGCGGTGGTGATTGGCGTCCATGCTCGGCAGCCAGACGTACTTGCCGCCGATGCGGTGGGCGGCGATTACCGCGTCCGGGTTCAGCCCGCCGACCGGGTAGTTCAGGCACACCCCGCCAAAGAGCTCTACTTTCTTTTTCCCGTGTTCTGCCGCCCACTGGTCAACCACTTTCTGCACCAGCTTTATCGAGCGGACGCTGGCGGTATGCATGTCTTTGGCCACAAATCCCGCCAGGCCCTGGTCACAGTACTGGATGGCAAACTCCAGTTCGTCATAAAGTCTCTCCGTGTGCACAGAAGGGCCGGTGTGCAGGTGAACGTCATAGGTACCCTGTAGCAGGTTCCACATCCGCTCGTTATCGAATACCTTGGTCGTCAGCCGTGCTCTTTTACCCTCGAAAGATTCGTCCAGCGGGTCATAAAATGAAATCGCCGCCGCGTCTTCTCCTTTGACTACGGCGGCCAGCTGGGCCATTTTCTGCTGGATTTCCGGGCTTAAAGACGCCTCAAAAATCTCTTCTTTCAACTTTGCTCCCTCCCCGGTCTTGGCTCTCTGCTATTCAAAAGGGAAGCGGGTATTTGCCGTACTCCCTTATTGTTTTCACCATCGCCACGTAGTTCTCCGGAATCACTCCGGAATGGATGGAGTTACTGGACATGCAGATCAATCCTCCTCCCTTTCCCGCCTTGCGGATAACCTCCTTCGTCTCTTCCTGTACCTCCTCGATGGTACCGTTTACCAGGCTGAAGGCACAGCTGACATTACCGCACAGACACACCCTGTCCCCGAAAGTGGCTTTGGCTTCGGCCATGTCCATACCCGCCATCGGGTCTATGGGGTGCAGCCCGTCGATGCCGGTATCCAGCAATATATCGTATATCGGCCAGATGTTGCCGTCGGTATGCTTGATGCAGGGAATGCCCCGGCTGTGCGCGTAATCAACCAGTTTCTTCAGCGGCGGCGCCAAAAACCTTTCCGTATGCCGGCGGGATACCATCGGTTTTTCCGTCATCGCCCAGTCCCCGTTTATCCAGAGGATGTCCGCGCCAATGTCTATGCAATTTTTGACATAACGTAGCTGATAGTCAAGCAGTATCTCCTGTGCCCGCTCGACGAATCCGGGGTTTTTAACCATAGCCCGGAAATAGCCCACGTCTCCGAGGAAGTTTTCCCTTCCGATGGCGAAAATATCCGCCACCGAGGCGATGACCGCTCTCTTCCCCTTGAACCTTTTTATCAGTCTCTCCAGAAATTCGTACCTCCAGGGCAGGTCGGGGTCGGGAGGTACGTAAGTATCAAGGTCTTTCTCCGAGGTTATCGCCGGGGATATCGGGACGGGCATTTCTTCCGCTGTGTAACGCACCAGGCCACCCCACTGGTCCCGCTTGACGCGCTGTTTTTCGTCCACGGTCTCGTAACTCCAGGCAGACAGCCGGTCGTGAAACCTCACCCCGTCCAGGTCCATGTAATCAATAAAGTCTTCTAGGGAGGCGCCGGGCAAAATGCCGTCTCTCACTTTCTGGCACACCAGGTCGTAGTGCGGCACCGTATCCGGCTCTTCGAGCCGGAGCGCCGTTAGCATCCGTTCCAGTCCGTTCAGCTCTTTCATTTTCTTTCTCCCCCTACCCCTTTCCTACCAGCGAGGCGGCAACCTGTGTGGTGGTGGGGCCGTCTTTGGCGTAGGCGTCTGCCCCGATCTGTTCCGCCCATTCCCCGGTCACTGGCGCGCCTCCCACCATTATCTTGATTTTGTTCCTCAACCCGGCCTCGGTAAGAGCATCGATTGTTTTCGCCGCGTTGGGCATGGTCATCGTCAGCAGAGAAGACATGCCCAGCACCTGGTAGTCTCCGCTTTTCACCGCCTGGCAGAACTCCTCCGGGGATACGTCTACTCCCAGGTCAGTTACCTCCCAGCCGTTTCCCCGCAGCATCATCACCACGATGTTCTTGCCCAGGTCGTGTACATCTCCCTGTACCGTGCCGATAAGGTACTTTCCCATTGACGGCACGCCTTCTCTCACCAGCAGCGGCTCGATGATTTCCAGCGCCGCCGCCACTGCCTCCCCGGAGACGATTAGCTCGGGCAAATAGTAATCGCCGCTGGCGAACAAGTCTCCCACCCGGCTGAGTCCTGGAACCAGCCCTCTGTCCAGTATCTTGGCGGCGGCTAACCCATCTGCGATTGCCTGTTCGGTCAGTTTAACCGCCGCTTCGCCGTCCCCGTCGATGACCGCTTTGTGCAATTCTTCATAATGGCTCATGCTGTCTCCTTTGCTCCCGCCGCGTTGCCCGCGTCTTTGCCTGGACGCTGACCTTTCTCGGTAAGACTCTGATGGTCACCATTCTTCCGGTCTTCCAGGTTCTGGAGTTTTCTGTTCTCTGTTTGAGCGGTTGCCTAGCTAACGGCGGCCACAAAACTCTTGAGCTTGGCCTGAAACTCGGGCTTTTCCCAAACTTCCGGGTTGACCAGCGTCTCCGGTTTCTCACCCTTTCTCACCATTTCAATCTGGTTGACGATAATCTGCCACATATTGAGATAGAACTCGTCAGTGAGAGCGATGGAGTGCGGGGTAAGAATGACGTTATCCAGCTGGAAAAGGGGGTTGTCTGGTGGTGTCGGCTCCTGCTCGAAGACGTCAATACCGGCGCCAGCAATCCGGCCCTCTCGCAGTGCCTTTACTAGTGCCGCCTCGTCAATAACCGGACCGCGGGACGTATTGATGATATAGGCGGTCTTTTTCATCTTCCCAAATTCCTTTTCCCCGATCAGGTGGCGGGTCTTTTCACTGAGCGGGCAACTTACGTTGACGTAGTCAGAGTTTGAAAGGACTTCGTCCATACTCACCAGTTTCACGCCGACGTCTTTCACCGCTTCCGGTGAAATGAAAGGGTCATAGGCGATGTGTTTCATGCCGAAGGGCCCGGCGAGCCGGAACATATCATGACCGATATTGCCGACCCCGATGGAACCGAGTGTCCGGCCGGTCAGGCCCTGCCCCGGGTATTTCTCTCGCCCGTCTTCCCATCTGCCCGCCCGGGTCACGATGTCCTTGATGCGCAGGCGGGTGCTCAGGGCCAGGATATAGGTTATGATGCCTGTGGCTACCGGTCTCCGTACCGCCGCCGGGCAGATGAAAAGCGCCACGTTATTCTCCGTACAGGCGGGAACATCTACCATATCGTAGCCCACCCCGCCCCGGTGCAGCGACAGCAGATGGTCGTTGCTGGCCAGTGTTTTCCTGGTCCAGCTCGGGGCGAAGGTGATGACCATGTCCGTCCCCCGCGGGTATTCCGGGTTTACTTCGTGGTCATAAGCCGGGAACATTTCCCACTCCAGTTCTTTCACCTCGTCGAGTAGCTTTGGTCCCGGCCCGGGGCTTATGGATACCCCGTTTTCATCAAAAAGATCTCTGGTAATGCCGATTCTGGTTTTTCTACCCATGCGGTGCAGCCTCCTCTTTATTCTGACCGGATTATAGCACAGACCGGCCTGGAATGCTTGCTTGACAGGGACATTCTGCCAGCGTACAATCTTTGCGGTGAAGGAGACTTCCCGGGGAGCGATTGCTGACCCCCGGAGAACTCTTGTTTTCGAGGAGCGGGCACCGTGAAGATAATCGATGTCGAGCTATCTGACCCGGTCTATATTCCTTTCCGCCAGATGACGGATGCCATCAATACCCTTCCCACCGTGATGACTTATTCTTTTCTCCGCCTGTACACGGATGAAGGAGTCACCGGGCTGAGCATCACCGAAGGCGGCGCGCTGAACCGCCTGCTTATTGAAAGCTCCCTGAAACCGTATCTTATCGGGGAAGACCCCCTGGACAACGAGCGGATATGGGAAAAGATGTACTGGGCTTCCCTGCAGTACGGGCGCCGCGGCGCCGCCATCACGGCGCTGAGTGCCCTGGACATCACGGTCTGGGACCTGAAAGGCAAAATCCTGAACCAACCCGTGCACCGGCTGCTCGGCGGGCACCGGGATACCGTTGCCTCCTACGGGAGCGGGGTAAACCTCAACTATTCCGACGAAGAGCTGGTCAAGGAGATGAGCGATTATGCTGCCAGCGGTTTCCGGATGGTGAAAATGAAAATCGGCCGGCGGGAACCGGAAGATGACCTCCGGCGGGTGAGACTGGTGCGGGAGGCCATCGGCCCGGACGTGGACCTGGCCGTGGACGTGAACAACGGCTGGAGCCTGCAGACGGCCATCAGAATGGCGCGCAAACTGGAAGACTATGACATCTACTGGCTGGAAGAGCCGATTCTGGCCGATGAGATAGATAACCTGGCGAAACTCGCCCGCGAGACGAACATACCCATTGCCGTCGGTGAAAACCACTATGCCAAGTGGGAGTTCAAAGAGCTGATGGAGCGTGGCGCCGTGGAGATTGTCCAGGCGGACGTGGGCAAGTGCGGCGGCGTCACCGAGTTTATCAAGATTGCCGCCCTGGCTGATGCCTACGGCCTGCCGGTCTGCCCCCACCATACCGAGTACATCGACGCTCCGCTGGTGGCCGCTGTCCCCAACGGCCTCTTCCACGAATACATCCACGAGTGGTTTGTCCCGATGCGGCGCGTTTTTATCGACCCGATAAAGCCTGGTAACGGCCAGGTCTCCCCGCTGGACAAGCCCGGCTTCGGTATCGAGTTGAACGAGGCGGCCATCGAGGAGCTGACAGTAAAACCGTCTCCGGAAAAACTCAGCCATCCGGTGAAAAAAGGCTGGCGCTGGCCTCCCTACCTGTAGAAAAAGGCTCCGGCCCTGCCCGCTCTACCGGCTGATACGCAGGCTGCCGCTGGCAATCAGGTTTTCCACTTCCTGCCGCGTGGACCAGTTTACGTCGCCGGGAATGGAGTGCTTTAACGCTGAGAATGCGTTGCCGAACTGGACTCCTTTGCTTACGTCTCCGGCAAGGTAGCCGTAGATAAACCCTGCAGAAAACGAGTCTCCGGCCCCCACCCGGTCCACTATCTCCACCTCGTAGGTACGGTCGTCGTATATCTTGCCTTTCGAGCAGGCGATAGCCGTCCAGCGGTTGCGCCACACGGAAATATCTTCCCGCAGCGTGACGCACACCACCTCGAAGCCGAACTTCTCCTCCAGTTTGCTGGCCACTTCCCGGTAATCGTTCGCACTGACGCCGAGCACCTTTTTCGTGTCTTCTTCCGTGGAAATCAGGACGTCCACGTATTCCATCAGCGGCACCTGGCACTTCATCGCTTCTTCCGCCGTCCACAACCTGGCGCGGTAGTTGAGGTCGTAACTTACCCGGCAGCCCAGCTTTTTCGCCGCCTGCAATGCCTCGGCGGTTACCCGGGCGGCGCTTTCACTCAGTCCCGGCGTGATGCCGCTGGTATGAAACCATCGGGCGCCCGCCAGTGCCTCTTCCCAGTCCACGTCACCCGGTTTTATCCGGCTTATCGCCGTATTTGCCCGATCGTAAAGGACGCTGCTTGGTCGGGGCATGGCGCCGAACTCGACGAAGTATACTCCCACCCGATCTTCTTTCGTCCAGACGACGTGGGAAGTATCTACGCTCTGCTCGCGCGCCTTGTTGGCTATCATTCTCCCCAGTGCGTTTTCCGTCAGCCGGGATACCCAGCCCGTACTTACCCCCAGCCGGCTCAGGTCGCAGGCTACGTTCCATTCGGCGCCGCCGATGTTTACCTCCAGCAGGGGGGTCTGCTCCAGCCGGCCGAAGTGCGGCGGCGAAAGTCTTACCATCGTCTCCCCGAAAGTTACTACATCTGTCATCGCCGGATTCCTCCTGCCGTTTCTCCTAACCAGTTCTGGCCAGTTTTACCGCTTCGATGAACTGTCTTGCCTTTTCCGTAATCAGGTCATACTTTCCCTCGCTGACCGCCTTTTTGTCTACCAGTGAAGTTCCCACCGCCACTGCCACCGCCCCCGCCCGGATGAAGTCCGGGGTGTTGTCCAGGTCCACTCCGCCTGTGGGCGCCAGCTTTATCTGGGGCAGCGGCCCCCTGATATCTTTCAGATATTTCGGGCCGCCCACCGTCGCCGGAAACACTTTGACGATGTCAGCGCCGGCTTCCCAGGCGGTCAGTATCTCGGTGGGGGTGAAGGCGCCGGGGATGACCACCTTGCCGTAGCGCCGGCATACCTCGATTACTCCTCGATTGAGCGTCGGCGTCACGATAAACTCGGCGCCGGCCAGTATCACCGCTCGTGCCGTCTCCGGATCGAGCACCGTTCCCGCTCCCACCAGCACCTCATCCTTCATGGCGCTCCGGAATTCCTTGATAACGTCTATCGCCCCCGGCACGGTCATGGTTACTTCGATTGGCCTGATCCCGCCCCGGGCGATTGCCCCGCATACCTCAATCGCTTCTCGCGCGCTTTCCACCCTGACTATCGCCACCACTCCCCCGTCTATCATATCCCGCAGGTTGTACTCTTTATCGGCCATCTCTCACCTCCTTGTCCGGCGGCTAAATCTTGAGAATGCGCCGGGCGTTCTCCGCCAGAATCATCCGTTTTTCTTCGTCGGTCAGCGGCAGACGCATTAGCTGCTCTAGCTGGGGCTGCGGCGCGATGCCCGGGAAATCAGACCCGTACATTATCCGCTCGATGCCTATTTTCCGGAAAATCCTGACCGCATCTTCTTCGGCCAGGCTCCGGTGCGCCACTACCGGTATCTGGTCCGGAGCGGCAAACCCCTGTGAGGTGTCGAAAAAAAGGTTGGGGTACTGTTGCGCCATCTCCGCCCTTTCGTCCCACCACGCCGAGCCCAGATGGGCCATAATCAGGGTGAGTTTCGGGAAATCTTCCAGCACCCGGGCGAAGTTCTTCGGCTCGGCGTAGTTGGGGTTTGGCTCGTGCAGCTTGAAGCCCAGGGGGTTCGGGTACATCATCATCAGGTGGGTGTGGGGCCACGGGCCGGAGTCTGACAGTACCGGCAGTCCCAGTTCCTGGCATTTTTCGTACATCGGCCAGAGGACCTCATTGTCCGGGAAGCAGGAAAACTGCCCCGGGTGCATCTTTATTCCCCGGGCACCCTGTTCGGCTCTCAGGGCAACTTCGGCGGCGATTTCCTCCGCGCTGCCCAGGTCATCAGACATGCCGATGAACGGCAGCAGGCGCGGGAACTGCCGCCCGATGTGGCATCCCCACTCGTTCATCTCGCGCATAATCATCCCGATTTGCCCGCTCAGCTTTTTCCGTTCTTCCGCGCGCTGCTCTTCGGGAAGTTCGCCCAGCTTTGCCTTCTGGTACAGCGGACCTCTTTTCTGCCGGGGCACCAGTATCATGAAGGCCATCGCTGTGATGCCGTTCCGGTCCATATACTCGATGGCCCTTTCCGGGGTCGCCCAGCGGTCATGCGCCCGGCGCCCCGGGATGGGGAAATATTCCCGTTCTTCTTCTGCATTTCGGCAAAGGTGGTTGTGCACATCTATAATCTCAAAATCTTCCAAGTGTCCCTCCTCTTTTTTTGTCTTGTTCACGGGCGGCCGTGGTGGTCGGTGGGAGGCTCAGGTCATCTGGATAAGCTCGATGATGACCCCTCCTACTTTATCGGTGTCATAATAGGCCCACCGGGCATTTGGTGATACGCCTGTCTGGAAGGCGGTAAAACCTTTCTGCGCCATCAGCGCCGTCTCTTTATCGATGTCATCCACGGTAAAGCCGATGTGGTGGATCCCCTCCCCTTTCTGTTCGAGGAACTCTTTCACCGGTGTTTCGCCTTCGAGCGGTTCTATCAGTTCGAACCTCAGGTCGCCTATCCCGCTTCCGGCATGCCTCAGGTCTATCTGGTAATCCACCGGTTCACCGCGCACCGTTTTACCGGTCAGCTCTGCGCCTTCCGGCCCGATAAGGGGAGGAAAAGGCCCTATCCCCATTTCCTCGTAAAACCGGATACTTTTCTCCATGTCCTTGACCGCCACCGCCACGTGGTGAAATTTCCAGTTCTCATGCATTTTATCCGTTTCCTCCTCTGTTCTTTTAGCCTGTAATCTTCCGGCTAAACAAAAGTCATCAATCTCTTCGGGTTCTCTATCAGGATACGGTCGATTAGCTCCTGTGGCATACCTTTCAGCTTCATCACCGGCACGGTATCCCGCAGTATGTGCCCGTAGCCCCAGCCGCCGTAACGGCAGAGTGCGCTTTTCGTGTAATTATCATGAGAGACGACAATCTGTTCCTGGAAGCCCCTGTCGGCAAGCTCCTGCAGCTCATTGATGCGCTGGGCGTCATTGGGCACGTCCAGTATCCGGAAGCGGGGCGGGTAGTATCCCTCACGACCGAACAGATCGTATTCTATACAGCACCCCGTTTTGGCCAGCGCTATCCGGTTCTCCGCTTCCCTTACCGCGCGGTCGGTGTGGCTCATTACGGTCCGGCTCAGGTCTCCGCCTGCCTTGTCCAGAACTTTTATGCATTCCATGGCGGCGTCTTCGTGCTGGCCGGGGTGGATGTTAATTATCGCCCCCGTCGCTTTCTGGGCGCGCGCTCCGGCCCGGAGAACCTTCTTCTCGTTGTCCGTGAAGGGCCAAGAGCAGCCGAGCTCACCGATGAGTCCGGCGCGTATCCCGGTGTCTTTAAACCCTCCCAGAATATCGGCGATAAACTCGTCAGCGATTTCCTCTTCACTTTTAGCGTTCATATCGATGTTCGCCGGATAGGATGACTCCACATAATAGCCGGTGCCCATAACCACGTTTACCCCGGTGACCCGGGAAATCCGCGCTACACCGGCCGGGTCCGGGCGGATGCCCCTGATGCTGACCTCGACTATGGATTGACCGCCGTGGGCTTTATAGATTTGCACCTCGTCTATCGCCGTCTGCTCGTCCAGTATCTGCAGGTCGTCCAGGTTCTGGAAAGGGTGGTAGCGCAGCCACCAGAGAATATCTATTGATACCAGCTGGTGCACTATTTTTTTCTCTGACGCCTCTTCCGGTTCACGAAACCAGGTGCTACCATCGCACAGCAGGTGTTCGTGGGTTATGGTGATACCGAGCTCCTCCGGTGGAATCAGCCCCAGGACGGTCTGGACTTTACCTTTGAGTTCTGACCTGTTCACGTTTTTCTCCTTTCCGCGGTAAAAGCGTTCCCCCCCGGATTTCAAAAACAAAGACAGGCTGGTTTACAGCCTGTCCGTTTGCTTCCGCCCGTTATTTCCATTTCTGCTTCCGGCTGCCTAGGTTTCAAAATAGAGTTCCAGCGCCTGGGTCTCCGGGTCTATACTGCGCCTCATCTCCACGTCAAGGATTTCCCCGAGCACAATCTCGCAGTAAGAAAGGACAAGGCACCCTTCCAGCAGGTGGCCCCCGTAGGCCTGCCCGTCGGTAAGCCCGGAAGAAATGGTAATGTGGCAGTGCATGTGTACTTCCCCGTCTTTGTTGGCGATATTTCCGGTCAGGGAAAGCACTTCCAGGGGCTCCTTTTTCGGCGTGTAGATGCGGTTCCGGTCGGTAATCGGAAACTTGTCGGGAAACAGCCTGACATTGCGCAGGGTTACCTGGCTGAGACTGCCAGCTCCGGAAAGGATAACCCCGGAGCGAAAGTTGTTTTTCCGGGCGCTTTCCTCCAACGATTTCATCACGTCGCAGCCCGGCCCCAGCCTCATTACGACTATTTTCCCCAGCTTCCCTTCGGTCATCCTTATGTTTGTGAACTCTTTCATCTGTTCTCCTTACTTTGCAGGGTAGGTGTTGGTGTGGCAGTATGCACTGGTATATGAGAGCCGGAGTGTTACTGTCGAAAGCAATGTTACTCTCTACCTTTACCGGCTGTCAAGCCGGCGCATTGACAATCCCGTCCCGTCTTAATTAGACTGGAAAATGGCGGGTGCATGCATTATAGAGTCAACCTGCTCCGGCACCGTTGCCGGTTCGTTATTTCTCACTCGGTGAGTAAAAAGGAGGCACTGCCATATGGAAGCGATGGAAGCCATTTTGTCCCGGCGGAGCATCCGTCGCTACGGAGAAGCTAAGATCCCGGAAGAGGTAGTCCAGCAGTTACTGGAAGCGGCGATGAGCGCACCTTCGGCAAACAACGAGCAACCCTGGCACTTCGTCGTTATCGATGACCGCCGCCTGCTCGATGAAATTCCCCGCTATCATCCCTTTGCCGGTATGCTCCGGGAGGCTCCTATGGCTATCGCTGTCTGCGGTGACTTGGCACTGCAGGGTCGGGACGGCTACTGGGTACAGGACTGCTCGGCGGCGACCGAGAACATCTTACTCGCCGCGCACGCTCTCGGCCTGGGTGCCGTCTGGCTGGGAATTCATCCCCGTGACGACCGGGTTGAGGCTACCCGGAAATTGCTCTCCATACCGGAAAACTTCCGGCCGCTGTGCCTTATCGCTCTGGGTTATCCTGCGGAAAGCAAACCCTGCTCAAACCGCTATAACTCTTCCCGGGTCCACCGCAATCACTGGTAATCCGCCGGGAGCGGAAGTAACTACAGCAGCCTTTCTTTCAGGACTTTTAGGTTGAGCACGTCTTCCCGGTTGTAGTCGAGCAGTTTCGCCAGAGCTTCTAGGTCGAAGTAGTCGGCGTATCGCCACCACAGCTTTACCGCTTCCAGCCCGTTCATCTCGGCCAGCTTCCGGAAGATACCCAGCTGCTTCTCCACTCCTTTGAAACCGCCGTAAAGGTTGTTCTGCCAGCAATCGTACATCAGGTCCCGGTGTTGAAAATGCAGCAGCAGGTCGACCCCCAGTGCCTGCTCGATAAAAGGGAGATCAAACCGGCTCCCGTTATAGGTGTAGATAACCTCTACCCCCTCCAGTATCTCCAGCAGACTCGCCGCCGTTATCTCCCCGCCTACCAGTTGCCGGAACTCGGTTTTCTCACCGTTACAGGTGTGAACCCCGATAACAGTGAGTTCACAATCGAACGGAGAAAGTCCTGTGGTCTCGATGTCTAAATAAGCTTCGCAAATTGCCGGCAATTTCCCGTCAGCCTCCTCGTCATCAGGTGTAGTCTTTTACTCCTCTTCTGCCTTCGTTCGGCCGATTCTGTCGGCGTACATCTTCAGTCCCGTGGTGATGACGTCGGACAGGGCCGTCCGTCCGCCTTCCGGTTCCCCGGTATTTTCCAGCTTTTCCCGTATCTCCTCCAGCTCGGCCAGTATCCGGTCGAGTTTTGCCGCGTCACCGGCCCGTCTCAGCTGCGCCAGGCCGATTAATGCTCCTCCGGTGCCCGCCAGCCCCAGGGCAGCCTGTAACGGCGCCGGTGAAACAAAAAACGCCAGCCCGATTATTGCCGCTCCGAGCAAGACCGTGGCTGCAGCCAGACCCCTTTCCGGCGGGCTGATGATTGACCTGATATATCGCATTGTTTCTCCTGGAGTGATTGTTCCCTTGATTTGAGTCTAAGCCCTGGCCTGCGCTGTGTCAATATTGACCGCAAGGAAGGTGGTTGCAAAGCGGCCGCTGATTGCCTAAGATGGAAAAGAATATAATGAGACACACCGGACAGTTCAGGCGGCGTACCCGGATTGTTGTTACCATCGGGCCGGCGAGCAACTCCCCGGCTCATATTGGACAGCTTATCCGGTCCGGTATGGATGTCGCTCGCCTCAATCTATCTCACGGCAGCCTGGAGGAGCACGCCTCGTGCGTGCGGACAATCCGCAAGCTGGCGGTACCTCTTTCCCGCCCCGTGGCCGTCCTGATGGATATCCCCGGCCCCAAATACCGCACCGGAAGCATCCGGGAGAAATCCCTCTCTCTGTCCCGGGGGGACGAGATTATACTCACCACCCGGGCGATTGAGGGTACCGGTAACGTAGTGCCGGTGAACTTTGATACTCTGCCCAGGGACGTGAAAACAGGCTCACGTATCCTGGTTGATGATGGCGCCATCCAGCTTAAGGTACTGGCGGTGATGGGCACCGAGGTACGGTGCCGGGTAACCGCGGGAGGAGTGCTCACCCCCGGCCGCGGTGTTGTTCTCCCCGGTACGCGCACCTCGGCGCGTTTCGTTACGGACCGTTTGAAACGGATGGTGGACTTTGCCGCTGAACAGTCTCCGGACTACATCGCCATATCCTTTGTCAGCGGGCCAGAAGACATCGCACAGATCCGGGAAATCTTGCGCCAGCGGCAGGTTGGTATTCCCCTTGTTGCCAAGATAGAGAAGGAACAGGCGGTGAGGAACTTCGACCGCATCCTTGAAGTCAGCGACGCCGTAATGGTCGCCCGCGGAGACCTCGGCGTGGATATACCGCTGCCAAAGGTTCCTCTGGTGCAGAAAGAGATTATCGGCAAGTGCAACCGGGCGGGGAAACCGGTGATTACTGCCACCCAGATGCTCGAATCGATGGTATCCGCGGCCCGTCCCACCCGCGCCGAGGTTACCGACGTGGCCAACGCCATCTTTGATGGTACCGATGCCATTATGCTTTCTGCGGAGACTTCCATCGGCAGAAATCCGGTGGCGGCGGTGAGAATGATGACACAGATAGCCCGGGAGACGGAAAGGAGGCTGCCTTATGAGGACATGCTGGCGAAGAAGAACGCCTGGATTGTTCCCCAGGCGGACGAACTGGTGGCCTATGATGCCTGCCATAATGCCCACAAGCTAAAAGCCGCCGCCATCGTTGCCTTTACTGAGTCAGGCAGCACTGCTCAGCGGGTTTCGCGGTACCGCCCGATGACTCCCATCATTGCCATCGCCAGCAGCCAGCAGGTCTGCCAGAAATTGCAGCTTTTCTGGGGAATCCAGGCTTTCCAGATCGGGGCCTCTGCTTCGGTAAATGAGCTTTTCGGCACAGCGGTTGACCTGGTGAAAAAACTGAAGCTGGCCGGGCCCGGCCAACTTATCGTCATTACCGGCGGGATCCCTCTGGGTACCGCTGGGACTACCAACCTCTTGAAAATAGAGCAGATATTCTGAACCGGGGTCTTATACCAGAAGGCAGGTCTGCGTACGGCGCGCTTTTCTGAGGGGAGGAGCTACAGCTCACCGAAGCGGATACGGAAACCGGTTGCGGTTGCTCCGGGTGACGCTTCTTAGTCCGAGTCGAGTAACCGCCGGTCGTAAGCGCTCAGCTTGTATTCACTCTTTCTTCCCTTTCGCCCCAGAATATCCGGGCCGAAAGTCGGCATTACCCGTCCCCGGAAGCCGCACTGCAGGCACAGTTCAGACTCTTCATAGTCCCGGTCTATTATTATGTCTCCCTTGCAGCGGGGACAGGCTCCTAGCCTCAGGAACGACCTGCGCATTCCGGCACCTCCTCTCCGGCAGGATTTACCTGATATGACCTGTATAACGTAATCATTACCCGTTTTTCTTTCCGCCGTTCCCTGCGGTTTCTCTTTCTCCGAAAGCCCTTTCGATGTCCTCTGTCTTGAGCAGCACACGGTACCCCCGGGTCACCTGGTATCGCTTCAGGATTCCCCTTTCTATCCAGTTACGGATGGTGTTAGGGTGGACTTTTAGCAGCTCGGCGGCTTGCTTTATCGTGATATATGGCATCGTGCCTTGTTACAAAATAGTATATATTATTATTTAATGACTAATATTAATATAAAATAATATATTTTGTCAAGTATTGTGATGAAATAGAATGCCGATTACCCGGTAAGGGCTGAAAAGCCCGGGTGTCCGGAATCAAAAGGAAGAGACGGTTAGCCGTCTGCCGGACTGGGACGGGGTTTACTTGGGGGAGAGTTCTTCCCCGTAAACGCTTTCAGGTGGTGGAAGTCATTTTCAGTATACTGAATTCCTGCCGGGCCAGCTTCTCGGCGGCTATCAGCAGTGCTTCGTCATCGTGATTACGCCGTGATATCAGGATTACCGTGGCTGCCGCTGGCGCCTGGCGGGTGGTCAGCGCCAGCGCCCGGCTCGCTGGATGGTCTCTGGCTGCTTTCTCCAGCGCCCGGTGTTCAAAGTCAAGTATTTCCCGCAATCGGCGTACCGGCTCTGAATCCGCCTCTTTTATCTGATATATATGTTGTTTCAGCTTGCTGATATCGGGTAAGTGCAGCCAGCGGGGAGTCGCTTCAATGATATGGATATGCTTTACCAGGGAGAGTGCCTGTTTCAGCGCTTCGCCAGGCTCGCCCATCCCTGTATATCGGACCACCTCTTCCCGGTCGTAGGCGGCCAGCGCTGTGGGAATTGCTTCCCTGGCCAGGGTCAGCAATGTAGTAATCAGGTCAAAAGCCAGTCTATCCGCTTCCTCAACGTCAGTAGCCGATAAATTAACCGCGACTACCGCGCTTTGCTCCCCGCTGCCGATGTACTCCTTGCTTATCAGCTGGTTTAGCTTGGCGGTATGTTTCCAGTCGATGTCTTTGTACTGGTCGCCCGGCTGATAAGCCCGGCTGTCATGGTAGTCCACCCCTCTTTTCCTCAGCGGAATGGCCTGGCTCAGCTGCGGACTGCCAGCGGTTACGCTGGTACCCGCGGTTTCCAGGTACCGGTTGGCCAGCCACTCGGCGTACTTGGCTCTGGGAATCACCTGCAGCTCTACGGGGTACAGCCTTTTCACGACTCGGAGGAGGCCCCGCTCGTCCGTAGCCTTAAGCCAGAACTCGGGACGCCGTATCCCGGCCATGGATGGTATCAGTGAAATGTCCAGTTCCCGGTCTTCCCTGCTTGCGGAAAAACTTTGCGGAGTAACCTCTACCCACGGCTCTAAAGGGACAAGGGCGCCGCGGAGATGATGGAAAGTCTCGCCTCTGATATGGAAAGGGACGTGGATTTCCGTCCCCGCGATTACTCTTCTCTGCTGGACCGGGAACCCGGCCGGCAGCTTGGCGAGGGTGGAGAATGCCTTCACCAGGGCAGCCAGTAAATAGATGAAGAAAATGGTGCTGGTGAACAGCAGCGTCAGGCTGTTCAGTACGGCGCCGGTAACCGTTAGCACTGCTGCCGTTATCAGAAAGGTACCAGAGGCCGGAGTGATGTGCCACTTCCCGGCCTTGTTACGGTGAAACCTCACGGCAGTGCCTGCCGGTTGCCTCAACTCGTTGTCCAGCAGGTATATCACCGGTAAAGCACCTGCTGCCGAAAGAACGGCGGATGCTGCTTGCGGCAGCCCGCTGAACTCTACCAGGGAGGCCAGGAAAGGCAGTAAGAGTAGCGGCAGGTAATAGATAAAGACGACGCTGATGGTTACCCTGAGTCCTGCCGGTACCGGTCGCCGCACGGCATAAATGGCTATCATTATCAGCCCCAGGGACAGCCAGGAATAGCCGGGCAGAAACAACAGTGTTACCACTGACAGCGCCAGCAGGACGTATATTTGACATAATAATTTTACCGATGGTCTAGTCATAACTTTCTTTGGGCACCGGAACCTCCCCGGCCACCTGGTGGATAATCCTCTCCGGAGTTACGTCTTCCATTTCAGCTTCCGTATTGACCCGCAGCCGGTGGGAAAGGGCCGGGACCAGCAGTTTCTTCACGTCATCGGGAATGACGAAGTCTCTTTTCTGGATTAACGCCAGAGCCTGGGCGCCTCTGAGCAGGGAAATGCTGCCCCGCGGGCTCGGCCCGTGGAATACATCCGGGTGGCAACGTAGCCGGTCGACAATGTCGATTATGTAGCGGCGGATATTATCAGCCACGTGTACTTCCTGCGCTTCGTTTTGCAGTCGGACAATGTCTCCCGGGGAAACCGGTGAGAGGATGTCCGGGTTCATGATTCTGTTTAAGTCCCGCAGCATGTCGTCCTCTTCCTCTTTGCTCGGGAAGCCGCTCCATATGCGGAAAGCGAAGCGGTCCATTTGGACCTCGGTCAGGGGTGTGGTCCCCAGCCCGCCGTACGGTATCTGGCTGGCGATGACGACGAATGGCTGCTCCAGGGTGTGCGTTTCACGTTCAATGGTTACCCGGTGTTCCTGCATTGCCTCCAGCAGGGCGGACTGGGTGCGTGGGGTCGTGCGGTTCAGCTCGTCGGTAAGCAGCACGTTGGCGAAGATGGGCCCCGGCATGAAGGTGGCGCTGCCGTCCGACTGGTACAGGTAAAAGCCGAGAATATCGGCCGGCAGCATGTCCGGTGTCCCCTGTATCCTCTTGAAATTACCCCCGATGACCCGGGCGAAAATGCGGGAGATGGTGGTTTTCGCCGTGCCCGGCAACCCTTCGATCAGGAGATGCCCCTGGCTGAGCAGCGTAACCAGCAGGAGCTCTTTGATGTCTTCTTTGCCGATTACGGTCTTGGACACCTCGCGGATAATTTCGCGCAGTATTTCGGTGCTCTTTTCCTGTTCCTGTCTCATGACTGTCTCCTTCTCTGCCACAGTGGCATCAACGTTACGACTATCGCGGCTAGTACCACCCCCAGTGTACCCGGCGGTGTGGCGAAAATTTGGCGTAGTCGGCCCAGCCGGTCTTTGCTCCGGCTCAGGTTAGACTCCGGAAGGTGATCCTGGTCAAAGTACACGGCGGATGCGGCGGACGTGATGTTCCGTATGAAGCTGGCGTTATCCCCGACCGTTTCCATGCTGTTGATGAACAGGCTCGGGTCGGCGACAAGTATCACTGTGCCCTCGCCCACACGGTGCCTTGAGATGACCGGCATCGTCCCGGCCGCCTCGCTTTCCTGCCGCTCCTGGTCGCCGTTCGTATCCAGAAAGCTGAAAGCGGAAGAACGGGCAATGGTTTCACCGGCTTCGATGCCGGAAAGCGCGGTGCCGTGGTTGAATACCAGCGCTTCGACGTCTTCGGTCAGGTAGCTCTCCGTAAGGTGAGTGATTCTGGGGAACCACCGATTCTTGTAGTTGACTAGAGGGTCGAGCAGCGGCAGCCCCGCAAACCGGCCTGCCAGCCCCAGGTATTCCGTTACCTGGTCTCCATAACCATAGTCATCCGCGATGATAAATGTTCCGCCCCTGGCGATGAAGCCGGCCACCTCTTCCAGTTCAGCACCGCTTAACCGGAAAAAAGGTACGGTGATGAGAGCGGCATCCGGCGGTAAATCAGAGAGACCGGAGAGAGATTCCAGCGGGGTCATACCGCTCCCGGCTGCCATATCCCCTGTCCCGTTCCAGAAAGGGTTGGTCGCCCGGAAGTCGTCTCTGGACGGGTAAAACCATATCACCACCGCCATTATACTTACCAGGGCTATGGTCAACAATATCAGGAATTTATGCAGCTTCACCGCGCATTTCCTCTTCAATCGTTTCCGCTAGCTTTCCAGCCCTGAGCGCCGTGTCATCGCCTGCGGCGCGGTTGGAGTACAGAGTAAACTCTGCCAGTGAAGTCAATTCGGCAAAAGCTTGCACCCCCGCCGGGAGCTGAGGTGCTATGGCGGTAAGGAACTCGCGCAGCGTGGTCGGCTCTGTCAGGACCGCACCCGTCCGCTTTTCGATTGCCCGCAGCGCGCTGTAATATGCCGTCAGGACTCTGACTTCGGCATCGGTCGTCTCTCGCTTGGCTTCTGGCGGATAACGGATATCGTACCATTTTCTGGGTGCTTTCGGCGCGGGGCTCTGTCTTTCTTGTACCTCTGCTGACCTTGTCTTGGCTCTCTTGCCGACCATCACCCCGAGGGAAACGAAGCCGATAACCACCAGCCCCAGGCTTAGGGGGTGCAGGACGATGATTTTGCGGCTGGCCCGGGTTGGGGCGTACCATGGCTCCGCCGGGATCAGCATGATATTCATCTCCTCAACCCCGAACAGGGTCAGGCTGCCGAAAGAGGTTTTTATCTGTGAGCTAAAACTGCCGTCTGCGGCGGTGTCCGTTTTCGCTGAGCTCTGCGCGTAAGATATCTCCACTTGCACGTCCTGGAAGGAGGTGTCCGGTAACGTCCCGCCGGGGACGGCGGTTATTTGGCGGAACACTTTTCCCTTAACCCGAATCGGCCCCGGAATGATGACCAGACCGGGCAGTTCCAACTCTGCCCGTAAGGGAACCCGGGTGACGTTAATCCGTAATCTTCTCGTGGCCGCCGCGTATCGCTCTTGGGCTGCCGCCGTTATTTCCAGGCTATGCTCTCCTGCCGGGGTTTGCGGCGGGATGACTATTTCCAGGTTGAAATGAGGGCTCGCCTTTCCCCCGGCAAGCTCCACGTCATTCAGGGTTATGCTTACTTCTCTCTCGGCATTCCCGTGTTCGGACGTAATCTGACCGCTGATGATGGCGGGTATCCCCGGATAGACCGTCTCCGGAGCCGATACCGCCAGTCGCGTGGGAATGTAATAACCGGTACCCGTAATCTCTTTCGGGACTTGCTTCAGGTCTTGCTGGATACGGACCAACTCGCCGATGCGCCGGTCCAGGCGGTCGAGCCTTTCTATCAGGTAATCATAGCTCCGCCGTATAGGACTGGAGCTGGAAAGGCTGAAGATGCCGAGCTCCACCGCTATTTTTTCGCTTTCTTTTCTGACATCCTCCGCCAGCAGGGCCGCGTCATTGGTGATTTTTCTCGATTCTTCGAGTATTGACCGTGCTTCTTCCCTCCGGTTTTCCACTAACAGCTCGGAAACCCGGTTCAGCAGGAGACCTATCTTGTTGTTGGTGGAGACCAGCCTTTCGGACATATGGTTGTAATTTTCGAGTAAATACTTGAGTTCGTCCGGGGGGACAAATTCCTTCAGCCCGCTGATTGTCGATTGCGCGTCCTGGTGCCGGTTGGCGGCGGATAGACTGAAGACCGTTCCGTAAGATTCCAGCAACGTTGTCCAGCCGGGTGAAACGGTGGTCGTCTCCGGGTTCTCGTGCGGGCTCGTATTCGGTTGCGCCAGAATAGTTGAAAAGGGGGAGAACGCCGCCATCAGTACGACTGCGAGGAGAAATAACGTTGACTTTTTCATCATTTATACGGTACCTGTATTGCTTATCCCAGCATCCCGATGATATTGAAGGCCATAATCATTAAGAAGCTCCCGAACAGAATGACGCTGACCAGTTGGAGCTGGCGGCGGACTCTGGCGTTCAGGTAAACGTATAGCTCGGTGACCACTAGTGCTTCGATGATATATACGGCGCAAAAGGTCTCCAGGGCAGTCTGTCCCAGACCAATCAGCACCGGTGTCGTCGCTAAAAGCAGCAGGGCCAGGGTCAGGACATAGCTGTTGTATATCCTCATTCCGGTAACTCCAGCGTCACGCGATACCGGTCCCCCAGCGCCTCTTCTTTCTCGATTGTTACCGGCCGGTTCCAGGCTTCCGCGGTTATGGAAGCGACTATGGAGGCCAGTGGACTGCCCAGGCACCGGTTACACCAACCTGATTTGCTGTCCGTCCGGGGGTGCCGTACCGTTACCGTCATTCCGTTTCTTTCCATTGTCACGTTTGCTCCACTGGCTATACCCAGGGCTCCAGCGAGCAGAGCGTTCAGGGCTGACTCCAGCTCGTTGACGTCTGCGCCAGGCGTTGCTTCCAGCAGCTTGAAAGCGGTGCTCCCCACGGTTGACAATAGCAGACCGTAGTCGTCCGGCCCGCTTCCGTATCTGACAATCAGTCGCCTGTCCAGAGCTTTTTCCAGCGGTGGAACCGCGGCGCGGGCGTTCAGCGGTATCAGCGCCTGTGGCCGCCCGCCGGCGACCGAAGACGGCAGGTAGATGGCGGCGCGCCTGACGCCAAGCTCTTCGATTATGGCTGATACGTTGTCGATGCCGGTCTCCAGTATGATATCGCAGGTCTCCGGGGATAGAGCGGGTATCGTTCTGCCCAGAGCGAGGAAGATGAAAGCCAGGGTGACCATTGATATCCCGGTGGCGGTCAACCAGTTCAGCGCCAGCAGGAAATGGGCGGGCAGCGCCACCACTACACCGGCAACTAACAGCCCCAGCCCGGTGCGGGAATACGGGTTCTTATTGAGCAGTTCCATTGCCCCCTCGGTGCCTGGCCGAAATTTTCTTTCGTGCTGGTCTCTGTGTCCTTGCCCGGGTCGGTGTCACCATGTTTCGAGTATAAGACAAATAATCGATTTAAGTCTATGCCTGGCCGTCAAGAGCAAGCGTGTATGGCTTGAATTTCGTCTCAGTATAAAACACATAAACGAGGAGTATAAAGTGTCAGCTGGCACTGTGCTTGACAGCTGTACGTGCCGGATAGGATAATTCAGCCGTCTGGCTACGGTTTGGGGTTGTAATCCTGCTTGACACTGTCTGCGTAACTGTGCAGAATAAGAGATAAAGAAAG
>CAZTMR010000012.1:0-35138 GCA_964615345.1 uncultured Dehalococcoidaceae bacterium
CCGGATTTTCATCTCGGCGATTGCCGAGGCAATCCGGCGGTAATCACCCATCTCCAGGTAGATTTCTTCCTGCGGCAGACAGCTCTGGTCAAGAATCCTTACCCGGTCACCGAGCCAGACAACAGGTTCCGCCAATTCAGCCTCCGTAGTCCAAACACAGTCCGGTAAACCTTCCGGCCGTTAACCCCGCCTCTTTTTCCACTGCGGACGGAGGATTTCCATCAGCAGGAAATCATGCCCGCTTTTTACCAGCTGCCCGCAGGGGGTAAAACCGCTTTTCCGGAAGCAGTTTTGCGCCCGCTGGTTCCACTTCAGGGTCTTCAGGTAAATGCGTTCCAGGCCGGTACGGGAAAAGAGATAGTCCACCAGCGTCATCACCGCATCAGTGCCGTAACCGCTGTCCCAGTAATGACGGTTACCGATCATGATACCCATCTCCACCTCGCTCCGGTCCTGGCTAATATTATAATAGACGCAGTTACCGATGTGTTCCCCACTGAGGGTTTCCACTCCGAGGACGCGCCGGGCGGGGTTCGGCGACTGCAGCTCGCTGGAGTATTCCGTCAGGTAGCGGGAATAAGGAATGGTCAGAAGGGGCATGGCATCCAGCCTCATCAACTCGGAATCGGTCTGCCAGCGGTAGTCATTCGGCGCATCGGACAGCTTTTTCGCTCGCAACCTGACCTTGCGGCCGGTAATCACAAAGCGCGGTCCCCCGGCCAGCGGACTACTCCTCCTCTTCCTCCTCATCTCCTTCCCCTTCACCTCTTTCCCAGATGGGCTCGGTAAAATAGTCGATATACTCCCCCATTGCCTGTGCCGCCACCTGCTTCATTCTTTCCCGGGTCTCCAGCGCCGCCTGTACCAGCTCGTTCAGATCAATCTCTATTTCCAGCATTTCCGTCAGCACCCGGAGCACGGACAGGGCGGCCATGGGGTTCTGTATCCGGCTGGCGTAGGCGGGTACTTCTCCCAGAAGGCATATACCCTCCACTCCTTTCTCCTTGGCCACACCGAGCAGCAGCCCGTTCAAACCGGCAATCTGCAGATTGGCCGCCGGCATCAGGTCATACCGTTTCAGAGCCTCCGCCCCCTCGGCGCTGGTAGCTACTCCCAGAACGCCGGGCTGTTCGGTATGATGTATGCGGGTCATCGCCGCCGCGCAGGTGAATATCCGCCTTACCTGGTACTTGATGCCGACATCCAGAACACAGTTGGCCAGGTCATATCCCTTGGCAGCCGGCTGGTCATCTCCCACAAAGAGGATGATATCACTTTCGCTTTTCTTATTTTTCCAGTAGTAAAAAACGCTCTGGGGAAACTGCGGCGCTTCAATGACATTATTCTTAACCAGAACCCCGGTGGGGTCAAAGAAATGGGAGGCTTCAATGCTGCCCAGATCTTTAAACTCCAGCTTGCGCAACAGATAAGAAGCCACAATCATCGCCACGTTGCCGATGCCGGGCCAGACGGTCAGCATATTCGGCGAGTTGAGCTTGGGGTGTGCCGTGGATTTAAACAAACCTTTCATATTACCGCACCCTTCCGGTTAACCCGGAATTTATTTGCTGGCTACGGAAACTCCGGAACAATAGATATGAGGCGTCAGCAAAAAGCTGCCCACCCACCGGCTGTCCTTACCGATAGCTTCAATCTTGGCAAGGGCCTGATAGATGTTTGCCGATACCATGGTATCCTTCACCCTGCCCACAATTTTACCATTTTCCACTTTATAACCCAGCAGGACGTTGCCGCTGAAATCACCGCCCAGGACGTTTCCCTGTCCGGCGCCAATGACCTGTTCCACCACCAGCCCTTCTTCCATATCCTGCACCATCTCTGCAAAAGAGACTTCTCCCGGAATGATGACCAGCGCGCTGGGAGAAGGAGAGGGCAGGCCGCCGTGGCCCCGTCCCCCATTACCGGTGCTGCGTTTGCCGGCCAGTCCGGCCGTCTGCAGGTCATAGAGAAAGCCTTCCACGACTCCTTCCCCGATGAGTCCGGTACGCTGGCTGGAAACACCCTCATCATCACAGGGGCGGCTTCCCGGACGGTAGGCAATCAAGGGGTCGTCCCGCAGTGACAGACGACGGTCAAAGACCCGTTCCCCAATCCTCTCCCCGAGCGGTGAGGCCCCCTGCAGCACGGTCCGGCCGTTAAGAGCGGAAACCAGAGGCATAATCAGCGCACTGGCGATTCCGTTAGGGGTAAAAACCACCGGCAGCGGCCGGGTGGGTACCGCCGCCAGCTGCCGGGCCAGTTCAAGCTGCCGGACCACCAGTCCGGACACCGGGCCGGGATCCTGTATCGGGTGACAGGAGGTTTCGCTTTCGCCGACGAAGAGCATGTCCGTGCCCCGGATCAGGCTGCCTTCCACACCCAGACTGAAGAAGCTTTTCCGGTAATCCGCCTGTCCGCCGCGCGTATTGATAACCCGTACCGTGGCGGTTCCCCGGTTCACTTCGGCTTCGCAAATAATGTCCGGAGTATGTTTGACCAGCGGCGCGATAAGTCCCTCCCCGATCTTTATCAGGTGCTCGTCGGGGACTTTTTCCACTTCTCCATCGAAAACGCTCACTTCCGACAGAGTATTGCCGGAGGGAAATTCAAACCTGGCCACCGCGCCGAACCGGGCGGTCTCCAGGGCGCTCTCCACCAGTGCTTCGACGTCTTCCAGGGCAGTAGCGGTAGCGTAACCAATCCGGCCCTCCCGGATAATGCGCAGGGCCACGCTGGTCTGCTGGCTGGTCTGGAGATGCTTCAACCGATTGGTCTCAAAGCGAACGCCGGTCTCTTCCGAAGACACCAGAAAAACTTCCGCTTCCTCCGAGACCGCACGCGCCCGCTGCAGCACTTCTTCCATTTATCTCCCCCCAACCAGACAGCGCCGGATACGGATATGAGGGCTCCCGTTGGACACCGGCAATGGAGACTGCCCTCCCTTGCCACAACCGCCACCCTGGTTCATCTCCAGGTCATCGCCGATGGCGTCAATATTCTGAAGAGTATCAAAGACATTGCCGGTAAGCACCACGGGACGGAGGGGTTCCGCCAGCTTTCCGTTGCGGATCATATACGCCTCGCCGGCGGAAAAGGTAAACATTTCCATACTGGTGGTGCCGCCGTACCAGTTTCGGGCGTAAATACCTTCTTTGATATCACCGATCATTTCCTGAAAAGTCACCGTTCCCGGCTCGATGTAGGTGTTACTCATCCGGACGATGGGGGGGTGGTGGTAATTTAGCGCCCGGGCGTTACCGGTGGGGCTTTCCTTCATCCTGGCTGCGGTCTCCCGGGAGTGCAGTCTACCCGCCAGCCTGCCTTCCCGTATCAGGTACGTTTTGGTCGCTGGCACGCCCTCGTCATCGTACCGGTAACTCCCCCGCAATCCCGGCCACACCGCCGAGTCCACGATATTGAGGTGTTCATTTCCGAAACGCTTGCCCAGTTTCATAATCTCCCGGAGACGGTCATTTTCGTAAAGGAAGTCTGACTCGGAAAGGTGACCGAAGGCCTCATGAACGAAAACACCGGCCAGAACGGGGTCCAAAACCACGGTATATTCACCGCCTTTTACCTGCGGGGCGGAGAGAAGAGTCACCGCGTGCTGCGCCAGGCGTTCCACCTGAGAGTGGCAGTCCTGTATGGAGCGGCCTCCTCCCCGGCTGCCCACACTCATCCCCACCTGCTGTACCTCCCCGTTCCTGGCGGCCACCGCGGCTACTCTCAGCGTAACATCAGCCCTTTCCTGCTCGATGTAGCTGCCCACGGAGTTGAGATAAACGGTCTTCTTGTGACTGTCCCCGTACCCGATGGTCAACGTCTGTATCTCCGGAGTCCGCCAGAGGATATCGTTATATTCGTCCAAGAGGCGCTTCTTCTCCGCCAGAGACATAGCCAGGAAGTGCGACGCCTCTTTTTCCGGCACGTTATCCACCACCGGTTCCGCTTCAATCAGTCTGCCCGGTTCCCTGCCGACAAACCGTGCCTGCTCCGCAGCCGATTTAACCCGGTCCGAAAGGCCGGTGAAGTCATTGAAGCTGACGAAACCCCAGCCCCCCTTCACCAGCGCCCGCACGTTACCGCTGCGGCTGCTTGACCGGCCAACGGCATCCAGTTCCCGACCTCGATAGGTAATGCGGCTGGTCCGGGTCTCTTCCAGGTGAGCCTCCAGGTAGTCAGCACCTGAGTTACGAGCGTTATCCGCCAGATGGCGGCCGATAGTATCAATTGTCAAGAGCGGTCCTCATCAAAAACGGGTGGGGAAATTATCCGGCGTCATATCCTGACAGACCCAGTGTAACGAACCAGACTCGACTTGTCAATTTAAGGCCAAGCGCCTTAACCAGCCGAGGGGAGGCTCCGACTAATGCCCGGTTTATTCCCGAAAAGGATGGAGAAATACTGGAAAAAAGCCTTGCTTTCCAAAAATCAGTTATGCTATACTATCACGGCTATACGAAGAAGCGAGGATTTCTGGTTGATAGCAAACTACGGATACATAGGACTGTTTCTGGTCGCTACCGTCCTTTTCACTCTCTTAATGGTCACTATCCCCATAATCCTCCGGTTTCTCCGCCTGGTCCCGAACAAACCCAATCCCATCAAGAACTCTATATTTGAATGCGGTATGGAGACTATCGGCCGGACCTGGGTGCAGTTCAATTTTCACTATTACTTCTACGCGCTGGTGTTCCTGGCCCTTGACGTGCTGGTGGTCTTTCTTTACCCCTGGGCGGTCAGCCTGCGTGTCCTAGGCGGGGCCGGCTTTATCGCCGTGCTGGTGCTGATAGGTATCCTTTTTATCGGTTACCTCTACGCCTGGAAAAAGAAGGTTCTGGAATGGAAGTAAACAAACCCAGAGAATATATTTACCCGCACCTGGAGCTTGACCGACAGGAAGGTCTGGTCATCGAGGATTTAATTGAAAACAGCCAGCAGCCCATCCCCGATCCGGATAAATGGCTGGAAGAGGACGGAAAAGAGAACATCCTGCTTACCACGGTGGACGCTTTGATAAACTGGAGCCGCCGTTCTTCCCTCTGGCCGGCGATATGCTTCCCCGCCTGCTGCGCTTTTGAGCTTATCGCCGCCAACGGTCCCCGCTTTGATATTTCCCGGTTCGGCATGGAAATCCTCCGTGCCTCGCCGCGCCAGGCGGACCTGATGATTACCGCCGGCACCCTGACCTGGAAAATGGCGCCCAACGTAAGGCGCATCTATAACCAGATGGCAGAGCCGAAATGGGTAATCGCCATGGGGGCCTGCGGTGTCAGCGGCGGTATCTTTGCCTCCGCTTCTTACGCCGTGGTACCGGGATACAACCGCATCATCCCGGTTGACGTCTACATTCCCGGCTGCCCTCCTCGCCCCGAGTCATTGATTTACGGCATACAGATGCTGCAGAAGAAGATTGCCCGGAAGAAAAACTTCATCCCGGAACAGGAAGGTTGACCGATTCATGACGCTAGCACTTTCCGGAAAAGATGTCGCCGGTAAAATCGAAGAGAAGTTTCCCGGCAGCACCGTGGAGTCCGGCCAGGACTACCTGCTGGTGAAAAATGAAGCCTTGCTGGAGACGCTTACCTTGCTCAAAGAGACGGCGGGACTGGACTTTGACTATCTGAACCACATCACCGCCGTAGACTACTACCAGTATTTTGAGGTGATTTATCAGCTTTCCTCGCTGGAACAAAACCACAGCGTGGTGGTAAAAGCCAGATGTTACGAACGGGAAAACCCGTCTCTACCCTCGGTCACCGGGATATGGCAGGGAGCCGATTTTCAGGAGCGGGAAATATTTGACCTGATGGGAATCAGGTTTGAAGGTCATCCGAATATGAAACGAATCTTCCTCTGGGAAGAGTTCCAGGGATATCCCCTGCGCAAGGACTATTTCTAATGGCACTGAAGACAGAACCTTTTGTTCTCAATATGGGACCGGTACATCCCAGTACTCACGGTGTGTTCCGTATGAGAGCCACCCTGGACGGGGAGGTAGTCGTCGATATCGAACCAGTTTTCGGCTACCTTCACCGGGGAATCGAGAAGCTCGCCGAGCAGCGCACCTACGGCGGCTTCATTCCCCTGACCGACCGGCTCGACTACATAGCTTCGATGAGCAACAACTTTGCCTATGTTACCGCCGTGGAGAAACTGGCCGGGATCGAAGTACCGGAACGGGCCGAGTACATCAGGGTAATTATAGCTGAATTGCAGCGCATAGCCGCTTTCCTTATCGCCGTCGGCGCCTTCCTGAATGACTGCGGCGCCTACTTCACGCCGTTCATTTATATGTTCCGGGAAAGAGAGAAGATAGTGGACCTCTTTGAGATGGTCAGCGGGCAGCGCCTTACCTATAACTATATGAGGGTGGGCGGTGTCAGCCAGGACCTCCCCGCGGAGTTCCTGCCTGCCCTGCGCAAATTCCTGGACCAGATGCCCCGGTTTATCGACGAGTACGACCGTCTGCTGATGCAGAACGAGATACTGCTGGCGCGCACCAAGGGAGTGGGGATACTGCCCCGGGAACAGGCGATTAACTCCGGTGCCAGCGGCCCGGTGCTCCGCGGCAGCGGCGTAAAGTGGGATATCCGCAAAGGAGACCCTTATTCCATCTATGACCGCTTTGATTTTGACGTCCCCACCGGTACTGTCGGAGACTGCTATGACCGCTACCGGGTAAGGGTGGAAGAAATGAGACAGAGCCTGCGCATCATCAAGCAGGCCGCAAAGCAGATACCTTCCGGACCGGTCAGGAGCAAGGTACCCCACCTGGTACGCCCGCCGGCGGGGGAAGCCTATGCCCGCATCGAGGCCCCCAAGGGGGAGCTGGGCTTCTATCTGGTTTCCGATAACTCCATCGCCCCTTACCGCTGCCATATCCGCCCTCCGAGTCTGATAAACCTGACCGCCCTGCGGGAGATGATACGGGGATGGAAGGTGGCCGACGCCATCGTCATCTTCGGCAGCATCGATATCACGGTAGGAGAGATTGACCGCTAATGGCCGTAATTGAGCTGATTGCCAGCAGCCGGGTGCCCATGCAGGCGCTACCGCCGGACTGGCCGGGCGGTTTCTGGTGGCACTGGCTGTTTTTCACCGTGGTCATAATCGGCTTCGTGCTGACCATGGTGATGGGGTTCATCTACATCGAGCGCAGAGGCATGGGCTATATGCAGTCCCGCCTCGGCCCCAACCGGACCGGCCCTTTCGGGCTCTTGCAGCCGGTAGCCGATGCGGTTAAAGTACTGTTAAAGGAAAACATTGTGCCCACCACTGCCGATAAGCTGGTCCACTGGCTGGCGCCGATTATCGCCTTCGCCCCGGCGATGATGATTTTCGCCGTAATTCCTTTCCAGGACAAGGCGCTCCTGGCAGACCTGAACATCGGCGTCCTCTATATCGTGGCCGTCAGTTCGGTTTCCACGGTGGGGGTCTTTATGGCCGGCTGGAGCTCCAGCAACAAATATTCTCTCCTCGGCGCCATGCGCAATGTGGCCGCAGTGGTGAGCTATGAAATCCCGCTGGTGCTGGCTGTGGTCGGTGTGGTGATACTTGCCGGCTCGCTGTCCCTGAACCAGATAGTACTCGCCCAGAACGTTCCCTTTATCCTGCTGCAGCCGCTGGGGTTCCTGCTCTTCTTTACCGCCGGTTGCGCAGAAATCAACCGCAGCCCCTTCGACCTTATGGAAGCCGATTCGGAAATTGTGGCCGGATTCCACACCGAATATTCCGGAATGAAATTCGCCATGTTTTACCTGGTGGAATATGCCGAAGCGCTGGCCATCTCCGCCATCATTACCACTCTTTTCCTCGGCGGCTGGCGCGGTCCGCTGCTGCCGCCGGTGCTCTGGTTTGTCATCAAGGTGGTTATCGTCTTCTTCGTCATGGTCTGGACGCGCACCACACTGCCCAGGATAAGAATAGACCAGCTGATGGCGCTCGCCTGGAAGTTCCTCCTGCCGCTGGCGCTGATTAACCTGGTGATAACCGCCATCCAGGTGCTGGTGTGGCCCAGCCTGGTGCCCTGGATAATGATACCGGTCAACTTTGCCATTATGGCAGTCCTGATATTGATATGGTCAAAATTCTTCAAGCTGGGGTGGGGCAGAATTGAAGTTTGAGCGTTACGGCATAGGTATCGCCAAAGGGCTGACGGTCACCATCCGACACCTGTTCCGTTCGTCCACGGTCTCTCAATATCCGAGGCAGAGACTGCATACCTCGCGGCGGATGCGGGGCAACGAGCTCATCTGGAGTGAAGAGAGATGCACCGGTTGCGGCACCTGCTCCAAGACCTGTCCCCAGGGAGCTATCGAAATCGTCACCTCTACCGATATGGAGGCAAGCAAATACCGGGTGGAAAAGTACCGGGTGGATACCGGCTACTGCATCCAGTGCGCCCTGTGCGTGGAAGCCTGCCCCTACGACGCACTTTACTTGAGCCACCGGTACGAATGCGCCAAATACCGCCGCAACGAGCTTATCCAGGATAAAGAAGATATGATGGAAACACCGGAGCGCGAAGTTAGCGGTTATTTCTTCCCCGAACGCGCCGCCAAGCTGCCGGAACAGACGTTACTCATTGAGAAAGTGGTGGAAAAAGACTGATGGGACTGACTATCGCCTTCTGGGTACTGGCCGCGGTAGCCGTACTGGCTGCTCTGGGCGTTGTCCTGCTGCGGAACGTTTTCCGGGCCGCCCTGTCTCTCATCCTCTGTTTCCTGATGGTGGCCGGTCTTTATGTCACTCTGAGCGCCGACTTTCTGGCCGCGATACAGGTACTGGTCTACATCGGCGCCATATCCGTACTGATAATCCTGGCGATTATGATGACGCGTGATGTCCAGCGGGGAAGCCCTGCCAACCGGCTCCATATTCCAGCACTGGTGATTGCCGTTCTTTTCCTGGAAGTGCTGGTGCTGACTTTAATAAACACGCCGTGGCAAATCAGCAATGCTCCGGCGCTGACGCCGACCACCCCCCACCTGGCGGCCATTTTATTCGGGGAGGGCGGCTTTGTCCTGCCGGTGGAGATTGCCGCCGTCCTGCTGCTCTCCGCCATAGTGGGAGCGATTGTGCTGGCGAGGGAGAAGTGATGTCTCTGGGACTGGAACATTATCTGGTGCTATCGGCGGTTCTTTTCTCGATCGGCCTGTACGGGGCGCTGGCAAAACGCAACGCCGTTGTCATTCTGATGTGCATTGAGCTGATGCTGAGCGCGGTAAACGTAACGCTGGTGGCTTTTTCCCGGTTTATCGTCCCGGCGGAACTCACCGGGCAGGTTTTCGCCATCTTCGTCATCGTGGTGGCGGCGGCGGAGGCGGCCGTTGGCCTGGCGATTATCCTGGCGATTTACCGCAGCCTCCAGGATATAGATGCCACCAAAATCAATCTGATGAAATGGTAATCAGACAGGGCAAAAATATGTGGGTAGAGATAAAAAAAGCGTCCAGCCTTATGGTTGCCGAGATGTGGAAGGAACTCTTCGAGGGAGAGGGAATCCCCACCCGCATCTTTCCCGTCTCCGGTCTGCCTACGGGCCAGGAGTTTGCCGAATATTCCGTCCTGGTACCCGGGGACAAAGAGCACGTGATTAAGGACATTTTGAGGAAGCTATGATACCCTATCAATTTATCTGGTTGATATTCCTGCTGCCCCTGTTCTCGTTTCTGATCATAGCTCTCTTTATCCGGCCTCTGGTAAAGCCGGATTCAAGGATTGCCGGATATACCCTTATCGGCGCTCTCTCCATTTCCCTGGCGTTTGCCGTCTGGACCCTGGTATCGGTAATGTCATCACCGCACCACGAACTGGCGATACCGGACATCAACTGGGTGGTTATCGAAGGCGGAGTCACCATTCACCTCGGACTGCTGGTCGATTCGCTGACGGCGGTGATGCTGGTGGTGGTTACCTTCGTCAGTCTGATGGTGCAAATATACTCCCAGGGGTATATGCACGGAGATCCCGGTTACCATCGTTACTACGCCTGGATGTCTCTCTTCACCATGTCAATGCTGGGGCTGGTGCTGGCGGATAACCTGGTGTTTATGTTCGTTTTCTGGGAACTGGTCGGCCTGTGTTCCTATTTACTAATCGGCTTCTGGTTCCACAAACCGTCCGCGGCCGATGCCGCCAAGAAAGCTTTTATCGTCACCCGCATCGGGGACTTCGGCTTCCTGGCCGGGATACTGATACTGTACCTGAACACGGGCACTTTTGATATCGCCGAGCTTCACGGACTGGCTGTTGCCGGTGTCCTGGCCGGCAGCGCGCTCACCTGGGGAGCCATCGGCATCTTTGCCGGTGCCGTGGGCAAGTCAGCGCAGTTCCCGCTGCACACCTGGCTGCCGGACGCGATGGAAGGCCCCACTCCGGTGAGCGCTCTGATTCACTCCGCCACCATGGTCTCGGCGGGGGTTTTCCTGGTCGCTCGCACTTTCCCGCTTTTTGAACACTCCGCGCAGGCGGTAACCACGGTGGCCATCATCGGCGGGTTTACGGCAATCTTCGCCGCCTCCATGGGCCTGGTAGCCAACGACATCAAGCGCGTCCTGGCCTATTCCACCATCAGCCAGCTCGGCTACATGATGCTTGGCCTGGGCACGGGGGGCATCGCCATCGGTATCTTTCATCTATTCAACCACGCCTTCTTCAAGGCGCTGCTGTTCCTCGGTTCAGGCAGTGTCAACCACGCCACGGGTACTTTTGATATGAGATTGATGGGGGGACTGCGCAAGATGATGCCCTGGACCTACGCCACTTTCGTCATCGGTTCCCTCAGCATCGCCGGTATCTGGCCCCTGGCCGGGTTCTGGAGCAAAGACGAAATTATCATCAGCGCCCTGAGCCAGCCGGTGCTTTTTGTCCTGGCGATGATTACCGTGTTTATGACCGCTTTCTATATGTTCCGCGCCGTGTTTATGACCTTCGGCGGTGAATACCGTGGCGGCAGTCCGGAAGCCCACGGCAGTCATCCGCACGAGTCACCGTGGGTGATGCTCCTGCCCATGGTGCTGCTGGCCATTCTGGCTATTTTTTCCGGGCTGTGGAACGTTACCGGCCACTTCGGCGCGCTGATGGGACACGGTGAAACGCACGGATTTTTCGAGGGGCTTTTCCACCCCTTCACCCAGTTACTTCCCTGGGTATCACTGATACTGGCCGGCCTCGGCATCCTGCTGGCCTATGCCATGTACGAGAAAAAATGGGTCTCCGCGGAGCGGATGGGCAGCCTTTTCCGCCCCCTGTACATCCTTTTCCTGCGCAAATACTGGTTCGACGAGCTTTACGAAAACGTCATCGTGAAAAACGTCCTTTTCCGGGGCCTGTTCGGGGTTTTCGAGCGATTCGATAACCTCGGGGTAGACGGTACCGTCAACGGGATAGCCAGAGGCACCGTTTACAGCGGTCAGACGGCCCGCCAGAGCCAGACGGGACAATTGCAGCTCTACGGCCTGTTTATGAGCATCGGGGTGCTGGCCATTATTTTCGCGGTGTTCTTTTTCGGATAAATAGCGGTAAGGAGTTAGCTTAGTTGGATTTCAGCTATCTGTCAACCATACTCTTCCTCCCGGCAGCGGGGGCCATCATCGTCGCCTTTTTCTGCGGCGACCGAACCCGGTTGATTAAATGGCTTTCCGCCATCTTTACTTTCATCCCGCTGGCGCTGGCTGTGGCTCTCTTCGCCGCCTTTGACCGGTCCCAGGCTGCCATCGGGCTAATCCAGTTCGAGGAAAAGCTGCCCTGGATTGCGCCGCTGAATGCCAATTACCACCTCGGCGTGGACGGACTGAGCCTGCCAATGGTGGTGCTGACCGCCTTTCTCGGTTTTCTTTCCGTGCTTATCTCGTGGAAGATAAATCTCAGGGTCCGCGAGTACTTCGGCTGGCTCCTCCTCCTGGAAACGAGCATACTGGGAGTGTTTCTTTCCCTGGACCTGCTTCTGTTCTTCATCATGTGGGAAATTGAAATCATCCCCATGTACTTCCTGATAAATATCTGGGGCGCCGGACGAAAAGAGTACTCGGCGATGAAGTACGTCATCTACACCTTGTTCGGGAGCGCCTTCATGCTGGCCGGTATTCTCAGCCTGTATTTCACCACGGGCAGTTTGAATATGGTAGAGATAGCCCGCGGTGGCCTCGGTATGTCGCAGGCGATTTTACCGGCCGCGGCCATCTTCTTCCTGCTCCTGACAGGTTTTGCCGTCAAGCTGCCCGTCTTCCCGCTGCATACCTGGCTCCCGGATGCCCACACTGACGCACCCACCGCGGTCAGCGTCATGCTCGCTGGCGTCCTCATCAAAATGGGCGGCTACGGCATGATAAGGCTCTGCGTGAGCCTTTTCCCGGGAGTGGCGGAGCGGTATGCCGTCATCCTGGTGGTCCTGGCCGTTATCGGGGTGCTTTACGGCGCTGCGGTAACTCTGAGGCAGACTGACTTTAAGCGGATGATTGCCTACAGCAGCATCAGCCATATGGGCTACGTGCTGCTCGGCGTTTTTGCCCTGAGCCAGGTTAGCCTAGTGGGCGCCGCCATGCAGATGTTCAGCCACGGAGTGGTTACCGGTCTTCTCTTTGCCATGGTGGGACTGGTAATGCACAACGCCCACGAACGGGACCTGTGCAATCTGGGCGGGCTGGCGCGCCAGGTGCCCATTATCGCCGTTGTCTTCTCCATCGCCGGGCTGGCTTCCCTGGGACTGCCCACCACCAGCGGTTTCGCCGCCGAGTTTCTCGTCTTCGTGGGCAGCTTCACTTCGGCGGTTGTCCCCGGCATCCAGGCCTATACTATCCTGGCCATTCTCGGCGTGGTGGTTACCGCCGGCTACATCCTCTGGATGCTGCAGCGGGTGTTCTACGGGCCGCCGATTGAGAAATATAACGGCACGGCAGATGCGGACAACCTGGAACGGGTATATATGTTCGCCCTGGTCGCCGTGATTATGCTGGTCGGTATCTATCCGGCCATCCTGACCGATGTCTTCAAGCTTGGCGTTTCACCCATCGTGAGCTTATTAGGCGGCTAAAGGAGTAGGTTTTGAATCTGACGCTGTTAATACCGGAACTGACGTTAACCGTCTTTGCCATCATCGTCATTCTGCTGGATTTGTTCGTCAGGCAGAAGCGGGTCCTGGCCCAGGTTAGCGTCTCGGGACTGGTAATCGCCGGCGTCATTACTGCCGCGATGTGGGGAAAGAGCTTCCCGG
Organism: uncultured Dehalococcoidaceae bacterium; assembly: GCA_964615345.1. Classification (GTDB taxonomy): domain Bacteria; phylum Chloroflexota; class Dehalococcoidia; order Dehalococcoidales; family RBG-16-60-22; genus JACZSH01. The sequence continues at coordinate 13,217 of CAZTMR010000012.1, forward strand.
CCACTTTCAACAATATGCTGGCCGTGGACAACTTCGCCATGTTCTTCAAGCTGATTTTCCTGGTAGTGGCTTTTCTGGTCATATTATCCTCGGTGAACTATGTTTCCCGGTTTTCCCGCTTTCAGGGAGAATATTACGCCCTGGTGCTGCTGGCCACGCTCGGCATGATGCTGATGGCGGGCGCCACCAATCTCATTTCACTGTATATCTCCCTGGAGCTTACCAGCATTTCCCTTTACGCGCTGGTGGGGTTCCTCAAGGATAGCAGGTCAACAGAAGCATCGCTGAAGTATCTCTTGCTGGGCGCTATCGCCTCCGCAGTGCTGCTCTACGGCATGGCCCTGGTCTTTGGCTTCACCGGTAAAATACAGCTGGGGGAAATCGCCGCCGCCATTCAGACCCTGCCACCTCAGGTCTTGCTGGCCAGTCCGGCACTGACCCTGGGCATAGTACTGCTGATTGCCGGTTTCGGCTTCAAGATAGCCGCAGTACCCTTTCAGATGTGGGTGCCCGATGTCTACGAAGGTGCGCCCACTCCGATAACCGCCTATCTCTCCGTGGCCAGTAAGGCAGCCGGTTTCGCCATCATTCTGCGTGTTTTCTTCTCTGCTTTCGGTCTCCCGGAATGGCTGAGTTCGAACTGGGGGATGATTTTTGCCGTGCTGGCCGTGGCCGGCATGACACTGGGTAATATCATGGCCATACCTCAGAACAACATCAAGCGCCTGCTCGGTTACTCCAGTATCGCCCAGGCCGGCTACCTGCTGGTGGGCCTGGCGGCGATGGGGGTGTCAACGGGAGTGGCCGTTACCACAAGAAGCAGCGTTCTCTTTTTCCTGGCCAGCTACGCTTTCACCAATATGGCCGTCTTCATTGCCATCATCGCTATCTCCAGCAAGCTGAACAGCGACCGGATAGAAGACTACGCCGGGATGGGAAAACGGACACCGCTGGTGGCGCTGGCGCTAACGCTGGGCCTGATATCCCTCATCGGCATGCCGCCGGCCGCCGGGTTTATGGCCAAGTTCTATATTTTCAGTGCCGCGGTACAGCACAATCTGCTGTGGCTGGTGATTATCGCCGTGATAAACTCCGTAATCTCGGCGTATTACTATCTGCGGGTGGTGAAGGTAATGTGGCTGGACAAACCGGCCACGGAGGAAAAGATTTACCATCCCGCAACCCTGAAACTGGCGCTGGGACTTTCCAGTATTGGCATTCTTTTCCTGGGAATAATCCCGAGCCTGGTGATGCGAATCGCCGAGCTTGCCGCCAAGATACCGGTTTATTGATTCTCACCCCAACCTGCTATCCGGCTTCCCGCGTTCCCCCGGCTGCCGCTTGCCTCTGGTCTTACCAGAGTGATAAGCACGGCCGCCAGCAGCATCACCAGTGCCGCCAGCAGAAAAGCGGTAAAGTAACTCTGGGTAACGTCATAGATATAGCCTCCGGCCAGCGGGCCGATGGCAGCGCCGATGCTGAAGCCGGTATCGAGCACCCCCAGTATGGCGCCCATATTACTCACCCCGAAAGTATCCCCGATAAGCGCCGCCATCGCCGGGGCCATCCCTCCCCAGGCTAGACCGAAGGCGATGCCAAAGACGTAAAACGCCCATAAATCACGGGAATAAAGCAGCCAGACCATAGCGGCAGCATTAAGCAGCATGCAGATAACTACCGCTTTTTTTCGGCCCAGTTTATCCGAGGTAACACCCAGAAAAAGCCGGCTGACCAGCGTGGCGCCGCCGGCAATACTGAGCACCAGCGCCGCTTCCGCCGGCGTAAGCCCGGTATCAATGCCGTGCGGCACAAGATGGGTCAGTATCAGGAACAGGTTAAAGGCGAAGAGAAAAAAGACAGCCACCACCAGCCAGAAACTCCTGGTCCTGATGGCCTGGGGCAGGGACAGGCTGATACTCCGGGGAAGTCCCTCCCCCCGCTCACTTGCCTCCATCACTACCCCGTCAGGCAGGGCACCAATCTCATACGGGTCACGCTTCAGCAACCGGGACAGTGGCAGTATAATCACCCAGGCAGTGATGCCGATGATGATATAAGCGGTACGCCAGTCAAAGCTGGTTATCATCAGGGTAGCCAGTGGCGCCATAAGAATCGGCCCCAGGCCGCCGCCGGCACTGGCGATGCCCAGCGCCACCCCCCGTTTGCGGTCAAACCACCTGACCACCGTGGACATGACCACCACGTAGATGGCACTGGTTCCCATAGCCAGAAACAGGCTGTAGGTAATGAAAAGCTGCCAGAGGGAGCCGGCCTGGCTGGTCAGGAGGAGGCCACAGCCGATAAAAACACCCATCAGGGAAATCACGATTTTCGGCCCGTACCTGTCCAGCGCCCAGCCGCTTAACACGGTAAACAGAGCGCTCAGCACCATCTGTGTGGAAAAAACGGCGGAAGTGGCCGCCCGCCCCAGACTGAATTCGGTCTCGATAGACTTGAAGAATACGCCGAAGGAATAACGGATACCCCAGATAGCAGTGCCGATAATGAAAAAGTTAGCTACGATTATCCAGCCGTAAAATACCCTGTCTTTAAGCGTCAAAACGGACAACGTTAGACCCAGCCTCCGGATACCTTTTAACCTACTTTTATACTACTTTTCCACTTTAATCAGCCTTACCAGCAAACTGACCGTCAGCATAACCGCCGCCCAGGCGGCGAAAGCCGGGACATAACTGCCGCTGACGTCATATATCAATCCGCCGATTACCGGCCCGATAGCCCCACCGAGACCGAAGCTGATTTCCAGCACTCCCAATAAAGCCCCGATACGGCCCACGCCGAAGGTATCCCCCACCAGAGCGGCCAGAACGGGGCTCGTTCCTCCCCAACCAAACCCGTAAAGCAATGCCACCACGTAAAACAGCCATAACTGCTGCACCCATACCAGCAGCACCAAGGCCCCCGCCTGCAGCACAGCGCAGATACCGACAGCCAGTTTTCTGCCAATCCGGTCAGAAACATTCCCCATCACTATCCGGCCAGCGATGGTGGTACCGCCCAGCAGACTGAGAACCGCCGCCGCTTCCGTGGCCGAGAAGCCGATATCGGTAATATGCGGAACCAGGTGGGTCAGCATCAGGAATACCGTGGAGGAGTAGAAAGGCCAGATTACGAGCGCGATGCGGAAGCTCCGGGTCCGGAAAGCCTGAGATAAGGTGAGAAAATTGGTTTTACTTTCGTCCTTTTCCGTCACTTTGCTCACAGACGGCACTTTATCGCCGTACGGAAGCGCCCCGATTTCATGCGGGTCTTTCTTCAAAAAGCGCGTTAGCGGGATTACCACCATCCAGGCAATCAATCCAATGACGAGATAGGTGTGCCGCCATTCGTAATTGTTGATAAGGTAGGTGGCAAAAGGAGCCATAATCACCATCCCCAAGCCTATGCCAGAGCTGGCGATACCCAGCGCCAGCCCCCGCTTTCGGTCGAACCACTTTGATACAGCGGACATCGGCACCACGAATATGGGTCCCACTCCCATCGCCAGCAAAAGACTGTAAGTAAAAAACAGCTGCCAGAGAGAACCGGCAATGCTGGTCAGGACCAGGCTGGAGCCGGTGAACAGGCCCATCAGCAGGGCGACAATTCTTGGTCCGTACCTATCCAGCGCCCAGCCGGCAAGAAAGGCGCTCATTCCGGAAAAAAACATGCTCAAGGCAATAACCGATGATGTGGCGGCACGGCTCAGCTCAAAATCTTGCTCTATGGACTTAAAGAAAACGCCGAAGGTAAAGCGAATCCCGTAAAGTGTTATCCCCGTGGTGAGAAAAATCAACACCACCACCCAGCCGTAAAATATCTTCTGTCTCAACCTCGTAAGCAAACGCAATCGCTTATCCTCCCCGGAAATATCCGAGAACCGGTCTCACAAACTCAGCAGAAGCCAGCCGGAGGACTTCAGCCCGGCCGGGCAAAAGTTACCGTGTAGTGCCACAAGTTGCCCGAACTGGCAACCGGCCTGAAACCGACACCCCGGCATATTTTAATGGTCGCCGCAGACAGTGTGTAATCCGGGTCGAGCAGCATTTCACTCACCGCCAGAGTTCCTCCGGGGCGCAGCACCCTGATTACTTCACGCAGCGCTTTTTCTCTGTCCGGCACCTCGTGGAGAACGGTCACCATACATACCAGGTCAATAGATTCAGACGTGAAGGGAAGAGCGTAGGCACTGGCCAGTTTCAACTCGATGTTCCGGATATCTACGTTCTCAGCTCGGGACAATTTACGCTTTAACTGTTCCAGCATCCCCGGCTGGATATCCACGGCGTACACTTTGCCCTCTTCACCGACTCGCCGGGCAATATGCGTGGTATAGGCGCCGCTGCCACATCCCAGTTCGATAACGGTCATACCCGGTCTGATGCCGCTCCTGTCTATGATTTTAAGCGGCGACTGTATCCGGCGCCTGAGGTCACTATCCAGCAGGCGCCCGATAAACTGCGGAGCCGGCGACCGGCGCAACTTGCGAACCACACGGTAAGCAATCAATCCGGCCACAATGACGCCCAGGGTCACCCAGATAACAAACGGCATATCAGACCTCGTAACGGATTATACGTGATAGCGGCCATGCCGGGCAATTCAGAGGAGGCCCACACCAGAATGATACAGGAACCGGCAACGATAAACCCCGTCTCAAGAAGCAAATTTTTACCGTTTTAGCTTCCACCACTATTGACATTACGGTGAGAATGGTTTATTCTTGCTACTAACCTGTAACCTATCATTCTGAAAAAGGAGGTAAGTAATGCAAGCATATTGTGTGAAGTGCCGTGCGAAACGAGATATGAAAGACGCGAAAGCTATTACTATGAAGAACGGCAAGCCGGCAACTCAAGGAATATGCCCTGTTTGCGGCACCAAGATGTTCCGCATAGGAAAAAGCTAAGCCAAAAATATCCGCTACTGAATAACTTTAAAGGCTGGGTATCCGAAGCAAAGGTGCCCAGCCTTTGCTTATACCGTATACCGGGCGGTCTCTAGCCCGAATGTTTGACGAGTCCGGTGGAATTAAGTTAGACTACTTTCTGGGCTCTCACCTGTTTCACGCAGCCCCAGCACCCAGCTTTACCGGCCCGAACGCCTATGCTAATGGAGAGAACATATATGGCAGCGAACTACAACCCCTCGGAAATCGAACAGAAGTGGCAGGAGAAGTGGTCAAAAGACAGACTCTACGAAGTAGGCGAAAGCGAGTCCAAACCCAAATGGTACGCGCTGACCATGTTTCCCTACACTTCCGGTGACCTCCACATCGGGCACTGGTATGCCATGGCGCCGTCCGATGTCTATGCCCGATTCAAAAGACTGCAGGGATACAACGTACTTCACCCCATGGGCTTTGACGCTTTCGGACTGCCGGCAGAGAACGCCGCCATCCGCCGGGGCATTCATCCCTACCACTGGACGATGCAAAACGTGGAAAATATGCGCCGGCAGCTCAGGAGCATCGGCGCCATTTACGACTGGAGCCGGGAAGTGGTTACCTGCCTGCCCGATTATTACCAGTGGACGGAATGGTTTTTTCTGAAGCTGTATGAAGCCGGGCTGGCTTACCGGGCTAAAGCCCCGGTTAACTGGTGTCCGCGCTGTCAGACGGTACTGGCCAACGAGCAGGTAGTGGGCGGCGGGTTCTGCGAGCGCTGCGGCGCCGCGGTGAGCCGAAGAGACCTGGAGCAATGGTTTTTCCGCATCACCAGCTATGCTGATGAACTCCTCGCGTTTGACGGCCTAGAATGGCCGGAACGCATCAAGATAATGCAGCGGAACTGGATAGGTAAGAGCCAGGGCGCCGAAATTTCCTTTGCCCTGGACCATCCTGGCGTTGCCCAGAAAGAACTGCGGGTATTCACCACCCGCCCTGATACCAGCTTCGGGGTTACCTTCATGGTACTGGCGCCGGAGCACCCCCTGGTACCCGTGCTGACTACCCCGGATAGAAAAGATACGGTGGAAAAATACGTGGCCAAATCCCGCAGCCTTAGCGACATCGAAAGGCTGTCAACGGAAAAGGAAAAGGACGGGGTTTTTACCGGCTCTTATGTGACCAACCGGTTTAACGGAGAACAGGTACCCATCTGGATAGCAGACTACGTGCTCCTGAGTTACGGGACGGGAGCGGTAATGGGGGTACCAGCCCATGATGAACGTGATTTTGCCTTTGCCCGCAAATACAACCTGCCGATAAGAGTGGTGATAGCCCCGCCGGACTGGGACGGCCAAGAACTTGAGGAAGCCTATGTTGAACCGGGAGTGATGGTCAATTCAGCGCCGTTCAACGGGCTTTCCGACCGGGAAGGGATGGAAGCCGTTTCCGACCTGCTGGAGGAAAAAGGGTGGGGAAAGCGGGCCACCACCTACCGGCTCCGCGACTGGCTCATCTCCCGCCAGCGCTACTGGGGAGCGCCGATACCGATTATTTATTGCGAAAAATGCGGCGTGGTGCCCGTCCCGGAGAAAGACCTGCCGGTACTCCTGCCAGAAGACGCCGAGTTCAAACCTACCGGCGAATCACCCCTGAAATACAATGAGCAATTTGTCAATACCACCTGCCCGCGCTGTTCCGGCCCGGCAAAACGGGAAACGGACACCATGGACACCTTCATGTGCTCCTCATGGTACTTCCTGCGCTACGCCAGCCCCGATTACGATGCGGCGGCGTTTGACCCGGAAAAAGTGAAATACTGGCTGCCGGTGGACGTTTATACCGGCGGCGCCGAACATGCCGTGATGCACCTCCTCTATTCCCGCTTCTTTGTCAAGGCAATCCGGGATATGGGTCTGATTGACTTTGATGAACCGTTTCTCCGGCTTTTCAACCAGGGCATCATCATCGCCGAAAAGCAGAAAATGAGCAAGTCAAAAGGCAACGTGATAACGCCGGACGAGTACGTTGCTGACCTGGGAGCGGATGTAATCAGGGCCTACCTGATGTTTGTCGGACCCTGGGAGCACGGCGGAGAATGGAATGACAATGACATCAGCGGTATAAGCCGATGGTATAACCGTATCTGGAGCCTGGTAGTAGAGGAGTACCGCCAGCAGAAACGAAACGACCCTGACTCAGAGGGAAAAAGCCAGCGGGCACTGGCGCGGGCAACCCACCAGACGATAAAGAAGGTGTCCACTGACCTGGAGGCTTTTCATTTCAATACCATGCTCGCCGCGCTGATGGAATTCACCAACTATCTGGCCAAGGTCAAGGAAGCCCGAATGGTTGCACCCGCGCAATGGGAAGAGACAATTGATATCCTGCTGCGGCTACTGGCGCCCACCGCGCCGCACCTTGCCGAGGAACTCTGGACGCAGACCGGGCGCGAATACAGCATCCATAACCAGAACTGGCCGGTGTGGGATGAAACCCTGGCCAGAGACGAGGAGATTACCCTGATTGTCCAGATAAACGGTAAGCTGCGTGACCGGCTTACGGTGCCCGCCTCCATCAGTGAAGCAGAGGCCAGACAGCTGATGATGGAAAGAGAAAAGGTCAAATCTTACCTGGATAACCGGCAGGTAGCCAGGGTAATATACGTTCCGGGTAAGCTCTTCAACCTGGTAGTCAAATGAGCAAAACGGCGGCGGAAAGACTGAAAGCAGCCTTTATCGGCGGCGGGACGATGGGTGAAGCCATTCTCTCGGCTATTCTCGACGAAGGGTTGAGCAAGCCGGCCGACGTTTGTGTGAGCGATGTCAGCGAGGAGCGGCTGAAGCACCTCCAGCAGAAGTACGGCGTGGCCGTGACCGGAGATAACCGGCTGGCTGCGGAAAAGAAGGACGTTATCATTCTGGCCATCAAGCCGCAGAACACGGCCGAAGTGCTGTCCGGACTCAGCGGCTGTCTCCAGCCGGGCCAGCTGGCCTTGTCCATCATCGCCGGAACCAGAATGGACACCTTATGCCAGGGACTCAACCACCGTCAGCTCGTTCGCGCCATGCCGAACACTCCCGCCCAGATAGGTGAGGGAATGACCGTCTGGACCGCCACGCCGGAAGTGACCGAACGCCAGAAAAGCCGGGCGCGTTCCATACTGAGCGTCATGGGAGAGGAGATATACTTTGACGATGAAGCATATCTCAATATGGCAACCGCCATCAGCGGCAGCGGGCCGGCATACTTCTTCCTGTTTGTGGAGTGCTTAATCGAGTCGGCAACGGACATTGGCCTGCCGGCAGACGTTGCCAAAAAGCTGGTACTGCAAACCATGCTCGGCTCCGGACAGCTGATTCAGAAGACAGACATCTCCCCGGCCGAACTGCGCCGGAGGGTAACCTCCAAGGGTGGAACTACGACCGCGGCGCTGGAACAATTCGAAAAAGGCGAGTTCAGCCGCCTGGTCAGGCAGGCAGTTACCGCAGCGTTTCAGCGGGCGAGGGAACTGGGTGGATAGCCGCTCAGCGCGCCTACAACCAGCAATACAGCCTCTTCCGTAAGCCAGCAAGGGGTTCCCTCTTCTTCACGAAACAAGGAGCAGTGTCACGGATACTGTGCGCCCACTTTTTCAGATAACCATTTGTATGAGGAATACCTTTGTTCATTCTTGACAGAACATATTGAACTTAATATAATCAATACAGATTTTACCAGAGGTGCAAAACAATTGAACACCAGGCAACCGGATGCCGAAAAACACTTTGTGGAAGAGTTCGGCGTTACCCTGGAGCAAACAGGCCTACCCCGTATGGCCGGACGTATTATCGGCTGGCTACTCATCTCCGACCCGCCACACCAGTCATCGGACCAGCTCAGGGAAGGGCTTGCAGCCAGCAAGGGCTCTATCAGCACGATGACCCGTCTGCTCATACAGATAGGTCTTATCGAGAGAGTGAGCTTACCCGGTATACGTAAAGACTATTTCCGTATCCGACCGAACGCCTGGCAAAACATGATCCGGCGCGGATTGGAAGACGAGATAAAGATGGTGCGCCGGCTTGCCGAAAAGGCTCTGGAACTGCTGGCAGATAAGCCTCTCTTAACACGCCAGTGGCTGGAAGAGATGCACAATGTATACAGCTTTCTGGAGCAGGAACTACCGGCCCTGCTCGAGCGCTGGGCACAGCAGCAGCCTGAGGCTGACCGGCGCTAAGGACACACTTCGTAAACAGGCCTTACTGCGGAGGCATAGAATGAAAAAGTGGAATGCCATAGGGACCGGGATACTATTAATTATCATGCTGGCCGGAATAACCGCGTGTGACCCCCTCGGCGAAGGTGAAGAAGTCCAGCAGGAAGTGGAAGTAAGCAGAGGTGATCTGCTTGTCACCGTCAGCGGCAGTGGTAATATCGAAGCTTCCGAGGAGGCCAAGCTGACTTTCGGCAACGGCGGCCGCCTGGAAACAATCAACATCGAAAAAGGCGACACTGTCAGTGAAGGTCAGTTGCTGGCCCGGCTGGAGACTGACGCTCTGGAACTGGCGGAAAAGCAGGCGGAAGTAGCTTTAACCGAAGCGCGAGTATCTTTGACCGGCGCCGAAGTGGCCCTGGTGCAAGCAGAGCTCGCCCGGCAGACCGCAGAACGCGAGCTGGATAAGACGAGGGATAGGGAAGAGAAGCTGGAGCTGGCATTACTCAAGGCCCGGATAGATACCAGAAACGCCGAGCACCACGTGGATGAGACCCAGGACCTTTACACCTGGCCGGACATTGAAACAGCGCAGAAAGACGTGGATAACGCCAAAGCTTTTTTGCAATACGCTCTGGACTCAGACCTGCCGCAGGCGACCATAGAATACGCCCGGGCCAGGCTCGAGGCGGCGGAAGCGGTACTGGATGCCAAAACAAACGCCTATGATACTGAAGAAGTAGCTATCGCCAAACTGCAGGCAGAAGCCGCCAGAAAGGCCGAGGCACAGGCACAGAAAGGCCTCGACGAGCTGGCCGAGGACATATCTCTCCAGGAGATGAAGGTCGAAGCCGCCAGGGACTCTGAAGAAAAAGCCCGCCAGTCAGTGGAGCTGGCGGAACAGTCGGTAGCGCTGGCCCGGCAGTCCCTGGAACAGGCCAGAAGGAACCTTGAAAAATCTACCGTTACCGCGCCTTTTAACGGCATTATTACCGCGGTTAACGCTGAGGAAGGTGATACCATCACTCCCACCATGACCTTTGCCCGTATCATGGACGAGAACCGGTTAAAGCTGGTCATTGAGCTGGACGAAATCGACGTCCCGAAGGTGAAGACCGCCCAGAAAGCAGTAATCAGTCTCGATGCGTTCCCAGATACCGAGTTCGCTGGCAGCGTCAGCACCGTTTTCCCGGCGCCAAAAGAGGCGGGCGGGGTGGTTTTGTATGAAGTCGAAGTAACGCTCAATATCCCGGAAAAGTCCGGTATAAGAGTCGGTATGAGCGCTTCCGCGGACATTATAATCGACCAGCGTACGGACGTCCTGTTGATACCGGACCGCGCCGTACATGAAGACGAGCAGGGCAATACTTTCGTCAATGTCACCGTGGACGGAGAGACGCACAAGCGCCGGGTAAGCCTCGGTATCAGTGACGGCTTTGATACCGAGGTAATCAGCGGTCTCATCGAGGGGGAAAAGGTCATTGAAACCCGCACGGTGAGATGACCGCCGCCGGTTAATCCCGGCCAATAACGAGCTCAGGCGGAGCCTTTCAACCGGGAATCTGAAATGATAGAACTCGAAAACATAAGCAAGGTATACCACATGGGAAAGGTGGAAGTACCCGCGGTACGGGGAATAACGCTCAGTATCCAGAGAGGGGAGATGGTGGCGCTCATCGGGGCTTCCGGTTCCGGAAAATCAACGCTGATGAACATCATCGGCTTTCTGGATAAACCCACTTCAGGGAACTACCGGCTGGAAGGTGTTGACGCCAGCCACTTGAACGATAACCAGCTGGCAGAACTCAGAAACAAGAAAATTGGCTTCGTCTTTCAGACGTTCAACCTGCTGCCGCGCACCAGCGCCGCCGCCAATGTGGAACTGCCGCTTATTTACAGCGGCAGCACCCAGAAGCGGCAGCGAACCATGGAGGCGCTAAAGCGGGTGGGGCTGGCCTCCCGCGCCAATCACAAGCCAACCGAGCTTTCCGGTGGAGAACAACAGAGAGTGGCCATCGCGCGGGCGCTGGTAAACAACCCGGCACTTATCCTGGCGGACGAGCCCACGGGTAACCTGGACAGCATGGCGACGGGTGAGATTATCGATACCTTCAGTCAGCTAAACCGCGACGGTATCACCGTGGTAATGGTCACCCATGAACCAGAAGTGGCCGCCAGAACTCAGCGTATTATCCGCTTGATGGACGGAAAGGTCATCAGTGATGAAAAGACTGGCTGAACCTCTCGTCATGGCCCGGAACCGGCAAGGATATCCGTATGAAACTAATCGAGTCACTTAATATCGCCATTCGTTCCCTGCTGGCCAATAAGCTGCGCTCGTCTTTAACCATGCTGGGGATAATTATCGGCGTCGGCGCGGTGATCACCCTGATGTCCGTAGGCCGGGGAGCTGAAGCCAGCATTACTGCCGCCTATGAGCAACTGGGGACCAACCTGCTTTCGATAATTCCCCGCTCAACGGAGGTTGAGGGGGGATTCGGGATGTCGCCAGCGTACGCGCCGCCGACCCTGACAATGGACGATGTGAAAGCCCTGGAGCGAGTGCGCTCGGTAGAGGCGATAGTGCCAATCAACGAGAACTTTATCACGGTGACCACCGACGGCGAAAGCAAAGGAGGGTTGCTTCACGGTACCACTCCGGAGTACTTGCAGGCATTGAACTACTCAATGGCCGCGGGACAGTTCGTTGCCGACCAGCATGTGGCCGGGCGGGATATGGTGGTGGTACTGGGCAGCGATGTAGCCAGTGACCTTTTTGGCGCCGCCGACCCCGTAGGGCAAAGCGTCAAGCTAAAAAAACAGCGCTTTACCGTCATCGGGGTTCTGGCGCCGAAAGGGGGAGCCATGTTCGGGATCAGCTTCGATGATATCGTGGTTGTGCCGATAACCACCTATCAGACAAGGCTTTATCCCCAGCAGACCGCCTCCGGGGAAGACGCCGTAGCCTCAATCAGCGTTCAACTGACCGACCTGGATTATACCGATGACGTAACCTACGAGATTGAACAAATTTTAAGAAGGCGCCATCATCTGACCGGGGATGACAAAAATGATTTTGCCGTGGTGAGCTCGGAGCAGGTGCTGGAAATAGTGGGGCAGGTAACCGGGATATTCTCCGTAGTTCTGGGAGCAATCGCCAGCATATCACTGCTCGTGGGCAGCATCGGCATTATGAATATCATGCTGGTCTCGGTGACCGAACGTACCCGTGAGATCGGCATCCGCAAAGCGGTCGGTGCCAAACGGAGGGATATCCTGCTCCAGTTCCTGCTGGAAGCAGCCACGCTGAGTTTTCTGGGTGGAGGTATCGGCATTGCCGGGGGCTGGCTGCTGACTTTCGGTATCTCCAGAGTGGATTTCGAAGGTTTCCGGCTGACGGCTACCGTATCAGCCGATATAGTTATTCTCGCGGCTTCGGTTTCAGTGTTCATCGGGCTGGTATCCGGCATCTACCCGGCGATGAGGGCCGCCCGCCTCAATCCGATTGAGGCTCTGCACTATGAGTAGCGCCGGCATGTTATAATCATAGGCAGTAATCCACAATCTTCTACCGGAAAAAGAGGAGGGAATAAGCCATGAGTTGGATTGATATCCTGATACTGGTAATTATCGCTTTCGCCACCTTCAGCGGCCTGCGTACCGGGCTTATTAAAGCCGTGCTTACCCTGGCCGGCGCTGTCATAGGGATAACGCTGGCCGGACGTTTTTATGCTCCCCTTGCCGGACAGCTGACTTTCATTCCCCAGGAAAGCATTGCCCGCATCGTTGCTTTCGTCATCATCCTGGGGATAGTGATGATAGCCGCGGGGGTGCTGGCTTCAGTCTTGAAATGGATCGTCTCGCTGGTCCTGCTGGGCTGGGTCAACCGCCTGGGGGGAGCTGCCACGGGATTTATTCTGGGAGCCTTTTTCTGCGGAGCGCTGCTTTCCGTATGGGTCAAGTTTCTGGGTATATCAGACCCGATTGCCGAATCAGGACTGGCAAACGTGTTACTGGACAAGTTTCCCCTGGCGCTTGCCCTGCTACCGGAAGAGTTCAACGCTATACGTTCTTTCTTCCGCTAACCAATCAGGCAGACTTCTCCGGGTGGTACGGGCCCGGGCAGGAAATATCCTGCCCGGGAAACGCCCACTTTACCGGCTGACCCCGTCCCGGTTACGAGCTAGGTAACCGTAGGGGTCTCACCGGGGTGAAGTTTACGCCATTTTTCCAGTAGCTGCTCGCGGGTTTCCTCATGCTCCGGGTCCGGTACACAGGCATCAACCGGGCAGACCTCAGCGCACCGGGAAGATTCAAAGGAACCGACACACTCGGTACACTTGTCCGGGTCTATGATGTAAATGGTCTCCCCTTCTGAGATGGCCACGTTCGGGCACTCCGGTTCACAGGCACCACAGCTAATGCACTCCTCCGTAATCATGTAAGCCATTTGTTTTTCCTCCTGATGCTAAAACAGAATAGTTTTTCTTTCTCCAGAAGTCTTCCAAAAGCCAATCTCAACCTACATTTTCGCATCAACCTTCTTTCTTAAAGCTTCCGCCACATGAGCGGGGACAAGGTCTCTGATATCTCCTCCCAGACGGGCCACCTCCTTGAGCAAGCTGGAGCTGAGAAACTGATACTCCTGGCTCGCCATCAGGCAAAGCATATCCAGTCCCGGAGATAGCCTGCGGTTCATCATCGCCATCTCAAACTCTTTTTCAAAATCGGCGCTCATCCGGAGACCGCGTATCATCACCGGAGCGTTTATCTTGCGGGCGAAATCAACTACCAGCCCGCGGAAAGACTGGACATCTACGTTTTTTATGTCAGTTACGGCCCCCCTGACCAGCTCTACTCTCTCCTCAAGGGTAAAGAAAAGATGCTTGTTTGGTTTGTCATAGATCCCTATCACCACTCTTTCAAAAATCCTGGAGGCCCGTCTGACAATATCCAAGTGTCCGTTGGTAATCGGGTCAAAGCTGCCTGGATAGATGGCTACCGTCACGTCCGGTCCTCCCTGGTATAGACTGCAATGCAGCTATCCCCATGGTGATATTCTTTGAAAAGTTGCAGGGACTGATAGGCAGGACTGAGCGTCAAACGAGGAGAATGAGTTACGACGACTACCGAGTTTGCCCCGGGCAGTTTGGAAGATGCCAGCTGCGTTATGGTGTTGCCAATTGATGAATCGGAATAGGGTGGGTCCATCAGTATGATGCTATACTCCTTGTCCAGAAAAGAAATCGCTTTTGTCACGCTGCAGCAATAAATATGCGCTTGAGCAACCAGCTTTGTTTTTTCCAGGTTCTGTTTAATTATAGCACAACAGCGCCGTTCACGTTCAACAAAGTCAACCCAACCCGCTCCCCGGCTCAGCGCTTCAATTCCCAGGGCCCCGCTGCCGGAAAACAGGTCCAGCACCCTCTCCCAATCATCAGTCATGTTTTCCAGTATCGAGAATATGGCCCCCCGCACCAGGTCCGTGGCCGGGCGCGTGGGCGTACCTCTGGGTACCTTTAACTGATGTCCTTTCGCTTCGCCGGCAATAACACGCATATGGTCAAACGACCCGGGCTAATAGTAACAGGATAACTACTGTGGACAGAATTGTCAACAGAGAATCCAGGCGCGGCGAGCCGAGAATTTTGAGACCGGAAAAGGCTGGCTTCCATTCCATGCCAGGGTTAAAAGTCCTGGCCGGGAAGTATTATCCGGTGCAGTCCGCAGCACCGGCATCGTTCGTAGCTGCGGGGGACCTTGTACAGCCCTTTCCGTCCGCAACAAGGACAAAAGCTAAACTTCAAGCTTTCTCCATTCCGCCTTCTCCCGTTGCGGCTCTTTATGGCAGCCTCCGCAGCCATACAAGCATCCCTCGCAGCTATATTTCCTTACCCCTCATTTAACCCAACCAGGGGCCTCTGTTCCCGGGACAATCCGCTAGCTTCTATAATCAGCCGGGTTCATCATAGATGACTGTGCCGATTTATTTGCCGGGACGGTTGCCTGCCGGCGGTGACCGAAAACCGGCCGACGCAGGAAAGAAGGGATATCCATCTCATCTTCACTTTTCAGGTTCTTTAGCATCTGCGTCAGCTCGTCTTCCTGTGTTGGGTCAGCACCCAGTTTGGCGACGAAACCGGTGGCCACCAGGGTTATCCTGACATCGTTGTTCATCTCCGGATCTTGAGCGACACCAAAGATGATATTCGCCTCCGGGTCCACCGCTTCCTTGATGACATCTGCTGCCTCATTTACCTCGAACAGGGTGAGGCTGCTGCCGCCGACAACGTTGAACAGAATGGCCTTTGAGCCGTTAATGGAAACATCCAGTAACGGGCTGGACAATGCCTGTTTGGCGGCATCAATGGCGCGGTTCTGTCCGGAGCCTCTGCCGATGGACATCCAGGCCGGTCCGGCGTCTTTCATTATCGACTTGACGTCAGCAAAGTCGAGGTTGATGAGACCAGGAGTAACGATAACCTCAGCAATAGCCTGAACGCCATGCCTCAAGACGTCGTCCGCCAGCTTGAAAGCGCTGTCCACCCCTGTTTTCTGGTCACACAGGCCGAGCAGTTTATCGTTCGGGATGATGATAAGGGTATCGACTTTGCCCAGGAGCCGGTTGATGCCCTCCGTAGCTACCTGGGTGCGGTGAGCTCCCTCAAAGGAAAACGGCTTGGTAACCACAGCGATGGTTAGCGCCCCGCTCTGCTTGGCGATTTCGGCGACCACGGAGGCCGCGCCCGTGCCGGTGCCGCCACCCATACCGCCGGTAATGAATACCATGTCCGCTCCGGAGACTATTTCCAAGAGCTCGTCGCGGCTTTCTTCGGCGGCTCTCTGCCCGAGGTTATGGTCACCGCCAACCCCCAGTCCCCGAGTCAGCTTTTCACCGAGCTGTATCCGGATGGGAGCTTCGGTAACGGCCAGGGCCTGGGCATCCGTATTCATGGCGATAAACTCCACGCCCTGGATGTCTTCCCGGACCATGCGGGTTATCGCGTTACTGCCACCACCCCCCAGTCCGATTACTTTAATTTTAGCTGGATTGGCTACAAAACTTGTCTTTGCCATCTCCTCCTCCTTTTCTTTACTACTTATTCCAGACTGGCGCCGGGCTTCTACCGGAACAGCTTTCTGATCCGGAAAGCCAGCCGACGCAGGGTGGTGCTCAGTGCCCACGGCTGCCAGCTCTGGCCTCCTTCATGCTTGGCTCCCCAGAGCATCAGGCCGACACTGGTGGCGTAAGCCGGGTCACAGAGAGTATCCGTGATGCCTGACATCCTGGCGGGGGTGCCCACCCTGACCGGGAGCTGCAGGGTATCCCGCCCCAGCGCCGCCAGACCGGCGATGTTTGAACTGCCGCCGGTAAATACCAGACCGGCCGGTACCAGTGTCTCGTATTCGGCGCTCGGCAGTTCCAGCACGATGAGCTTCATAATCTCTTCAATGCGGGCCCGGATGATGTCACACAGGTCCCGATAAGAGACTCCGTGCCCATCCTGTGATATCGCGGAGTTACCGTCGGCTTTGGTATCGTAAACGGGCATCACGCTGCCATATCTTTTCTTCATTTCTTCGGCAACGTCAAAGGGAAGTCCCAGACCGATGGAAACGTCCCGGGTCAACTGGTAGCCGGCTACGGGGAGAATAGAGGTATGCCAGATGCTACCCTCTTTGAAGACGGCCACGTCCGTGGTCCCGCCGCCGATATCAGCCAGTATGACGCCTACCTGTTTCTCATCTTCGGTCAGTACCGCTTCGCTGCTGGCCAGCGGTTCCAGCACCAGGTCCTCCACGTCAATGCCGATGCTGCGGACACATTTGACCAGGTTCTGAATTGACGTTACGGCCGCGGTGATGACGTGGGTTTCCACGTCCAGCCGGAAGCCGTGCATGCCAACCGGGTTTTTCACTCCGGCCTGACCGTCAACGGCGTAAGAGCGCGGAATCACGTGGAGCAATCTTCTGTCATCAGAGACCTTGACGCTCTGGGCGGCCGCCAGGACCCGTTTCAGGTCATCCGGGCGCACCACGCGGTCATTCCGGGTAATAGCGACCACGCCCTTGTTATTCAAAGAGGTGACGTGCCTCCCGGTAACGCCGATGTAGGCCGATTCCAGCTTATAGTTGCTCGCCTGTTCCGCTTTCCTTATCGATTCACGAATTGATTCCCTGGCCTCATTGATGTTAACCACCAGGCCTTTGTGCAGACCGACCGACGGGGTAATCCCGACGCCAACCACCTGCAAAGCACCGTGTTCATTGATGTCCGCGATGGTGGTGCAAACCTTGGTGGTACCAACATCTATGGAAGCTACTGTCCTACTTTTCATTTACTCCTCCTTGTCCTGAATATAAACCTTTTTAATTCGGTTTTAGTTTTCACATTTTCTGAATCTCCTTTTGCGTAAACGCGAACTCGAGATTAGAACTAAGTTGCGGAAAGGGCAACGGCAATCTTCCGCATCAACTCAGGCTCAGGTCTGGCGTTTACCTTGGTCTCCGCCAGAATGCTCCATACGTCATCATTTTTCCGGCAGCCGTAGTGGCTAATGATTTGCTCGGTCATCTTTAACCTGGACTCATCAATCACTGATTCGGCCGCTGGTCCTTTTTTTCTGGTGATGGTAATTTCCTGGGTTTTCATCTGCCTGACTTTCTTACCCCTTGTCCTGATTTCCGTCCCCACGTACAAGCCCGGGGAGTTATCCGGCTAGGACATACTGAAGATTAGCTCCAGCTTTTTCAGAACGGCCGGGTTCCGCCACGTGCCGCTGTTATTTGCCTCGGTTATCAGATTTTCGTCCCGGGGGTTTCCGGGATAATCTTCCTGGGTGCCGAGACGTTCAACCGCCCTCAATTTGGCACTCCGGCTGCGCGGATTTTCCAGTACTTCATCTGAAGAGGGCACGATAACCTTCTTATTAACCAGCCTGACCCGCGCTTTGTGGCCGCAAACGCAGGTCGGCACGGCCGGCGGACAGATACAGTCTCTGGCTTCCTGCTGCATGAACTGCTTCACAATGCGGTCTTCAAGGGAGTGATAGGTAATCACCACCAGCCTGCCTTCAAACCCAAGGAGTCTTATTGCCTGGCGCAGCACGGATCTAAGGTTATCCAGCTCCTGATTTACCGCAATGCGCAGCGCCTGGAAGGTCCGGGTGGCCGGATGGATCTTTCCCCGCCTGCCGCCAATCGCTTTCTCGATGACGCGGGCAAGGTGGAGAGTGGAATTTATGGGGCGCTCTTTCACAATATGCCGGGCGATAAGATAGCTGTAACCCTCTTCTCCATACGTCCTGATGTAGCGAGCCAGCTCCGCCTCAGAGAGAGTATTCACGATGTCTGCCGCCGTGATTTCCTGGGCCGGGCTGAAGCGCATATCCAGAGGCGCATCATGTTGAAAGCTGAAACCGCGGCCATTGGCAAGCTGGAGCGAGGATAGTCCCAGGTCCAACAAGATGCCGTGCACCGGGGAAAAGTCATACTTGATACAGATAGCCTGCAGATTAACAAAGTTATCATTTACCAGGAGGACTGACCGGCGATAATCTTCCAGTTTCTTTTGTGCGGCTTTGATTGCAGCCGGGTCAGCGTCTATGCCCAGTAACTGTCCACCCGGCGAACTGTGCTCCAGAATGGCCTTGGCGTGTCCCCCGCCACCCACAGTACAATCAATGTAGCGGCCTCCGGGCTGTACCGCCAGCATTTCCACCGTTTCCCTGAGTAAAACGGGGATATGAACGTGGGCGGGCGAATCAGGACTCATCAGTGTCTCTCCAGGCTCTCTATTATCTGCCAGGCCTGCTCCTGGCTAATAGCTTTCTCCTCTTCCCAGAGCACCTTGTTCCATATCTCTAAATAGGAATTTGCGCCCGCGATGACAACATCGTCCTCTATTCCGGCGTGTTCCCGGAGAGGCACGGGAAGAGCTATCCGCCCCTGCCCGTCCAGGTTTATCTGGAAGGCGGTGGCGAAAATAGCCCGGTTCAGTCTTCTCATTTTGTTCGGCGTCAGAGAACCACCGGTGAGCGTTGCCGCCAGCTTTTTCCATTCCGAGAGGGTATAAGCGTTGATGCACTGCTCAGTCCCGGGGGCAAGGACTACTCCGTCCTTTAGTTCACGGCGGAAGCGAGGAGGGATGGGAACCCTTCCTTTTTCATCAATTTTATAATCGAATTCGCCGAAGAACACCTGACTCTCCCCCGGTCACCTTTGGCCCCTACTCTTCCCCACTATCTACCACTTTTCACCATTCTATAACACGGCTACCCCTAATTGTCAATAGTTGCGGCACATATTTCACCTAATTTACATATTTTGCTATCCAGAGCATATGTGGTAAAATAAGTCTTGTTCTGGAAAACTCATTATGCTAAGTGCGGCCATACTCACTATCAGTGACAAGGGCTCCCGGGGAGAGCGCGAAGACAGGAGCAGCGAGGTAATCAAAGACGGCCTTTCCCGATTGAACAGTCGCCTGATAAAGTACGATGTTGTTCCCGATGAAGCGGATATTATCCGCGACAGGCTGATTGAGTGGGCGGACGGGGGGAAGATAGATGTAATCCTGACCACCGGTGGGACCGGCTTGAGTCAACGTGACGTTACCCCGGAAGCAACCATGGCTGCAGTTGACCGGCTGGTGCCAGGCCTGACCGAAGCAATGCGGTCACAAACCATACCCATCACGCCGATGGCGATGCTCAGCCGGGCGACGGCGGGCGTCAGGGGCCGGTGTTTGATTGTCAACCTGCCGGGCAACCCCAAGGCGGCAAAGGAATGCCTAGAAGTAGTGCTGGGGGTCATTCCACACGCAGTGGAGATAATTAAAGGAGAGGTTACCGAGCATTCTCAGGGACTATCGGGATAGAGATATGCGGATAGATATATTGACCCTGTTTCCCCAGATGTTCGAGTCTGCGTTCGGTTATGGTATCCTGAAACGGGCCATAGACCAGGAGCGGCTGGATATCCAGCTACACAACATCAGGGAGTACACGCATGACAAACACCGTACCGTCGATGACTATCCGTACAGCGGCGGGCCGGGAATGGTGATGAAGCCGGAGCCGATTTTCGAAGCGGTAGAGGCAGTAACCACCGGGGCTGGTTCTGAAAAAGAGAAGAGGAAACTACCGGTGATTCTATTGACCCCACAGGGGCGTCTATTTACCCAGCGGATTGCCCGGGAACTGGCAGAACACCCCCGCCTGGTCCTGCTTTGCGGACGGTATGAAGGAGTTGACGAGCGGGTCAGACAGCACCTGGCTACCGATGAAATCAGCATCGGTGATTACGTGCTCACCGGCGGCGAGTTCCCGGCGATGGTCGTCGTCGATTCAGTCGCTAGGCTGCTGCCGGGAGTGCTGGGGGCAGACGTATCGCTACTGGAAGAGTCCCATTCTGAGGGCCTGCTGGAATATCCGCAGTATACCCGCCCGGAGGTCTACCGGAGGTGGAAAGTACCCGAGGTCTTGCTCTCCGGGAACCACGCCGAGGTTGCCCGCTGGCGGCGCGAGCAGGGCATCAGGCGTACCCTGGAGAAAAGGCCGGACTTGCTGGCGAAGACGGAGCTGGGCCGGGAAGAGCAGAGGCTGGTCGAGCGGTTAGTTCCGGCAGCAAAACAAGGCAATACAATTAAGGAGACTTCAGTATGAAGATGGCATCATTGGTTGAGACAACGCCGAACCCCAACATCCCGGAACTGGCCCCGGGGGATACGGTCAAAGTAAGCACCAAAGTAGTAGAAGGCGGCAGAGAGCGAATCCAGCCTTTTCAAGGGGTAGTCATTAAACTGGTGAAGGGCGGACCCAAAGCCAGCTTTACGGTGAGACGCGTTGCCTACGGCGTGGGTATAGAGCGAACTTTTCTTCTGACTTCACCTTACGTGGAAAAAGTGGAACTGATACGCCACGGAAAAGTACGCCGCGCCAAGCTGTACTATCTCCGTAACCGCAGCGGCAAAGCCGCCCGCATTAAAGAGAGACGGGTGGCCAAGGAGAAAACGCCGGCAGCGCAGAAAAAGAACGCTCCGGAAAAAGACTCCCAGGAAGAGAGCGCTTAGCCAACCGGGATAGCATTTTTTCCGATGACGGCCGGGCAAATCGGAAGCCGGGGAGCACGGGATGAGATATGCCGAGGTTAGCGTTAATTCACCGATAGCCCGGCGCCGGACTTTCAGCTACGCCATACGGTCACCTCGTCTGGGGGGCGGAGCGTGTCGGTCGGGAGGCCGCGGACGACGTGTTCCGGGCGGCTCTCACGGCGCTAGCCGTCAAGTGCGACGAGCTCGAACTGCACGAGCAAGGTCGCGCGTCCCGGCAATGGTTGATTCCCCGTGATCCTCGCCGTGCCTATCTGTTCTTCCCATTGGAGCGGAGTTTGGCCGAGCCGGTCGACGACGCGCCCCGGTTGGTCCAGTATTGGCACGCCAAGTTCATGGAGCTGCGTCAACAGCAGGCAGAACGGCTCTTCAACCTGGCTCGCGACGCAGCGGAAGCTGGTAATGAAGCGACGGCATACCGCCTGTTGCACGAAGTGTTGCATGAGCACCCCGATCATGCCGAGGCGCTCCGTATCTTGGGGTACCGTCAGGGACAGCGTCAAGTGCGCCCCACCTCGCGACGTGTGTCCGGTCGATCCGACCCCGGCCCGCACCGGCTGTTTGGCTGGGGCAAGGAGGATTGCTGGCAAATCGAGAGCGAACATTTTTGCGTGACGACCAATAGCAACCCCCGCGTCGGACGGGACGTCGCGAGATATCTGGAACGGGTGTACACGGTTTGGCGGCAGCTGTTCTATCCGTACTGGAGTATTGCGGGGCGCCTGGCGGC
>CAZTMR010000012.1:35148-37504 GCA_964615345.1 uncultured Dehalococcoidaceae bacterium
GGGGCTGGGGCCGATCCCGACCTTCTCGGTGGCATTGTTCCGAAATCGCGCGGATTACGTGCGGGAGCTGAGTGTCGCCGAGCCGCGTATTGACATGAGCGTCGGTTACTATTCCGACACGCACGAAATTGCTTTTTTCTACGTGGACGACGAAAACGTTCGCCACACATGGGTCCACGAGTCGGCTCATCAATTCTTCCAGGAACAGGGCATGGTCGATTCGCCAGTGGGCGAGCGGCACAACTTCTGGGCCGTGGAAGGTGCGGCATTGTACATGGAGTCGCTGAGGGATCATGGCGCGTACGCCACGACTGGGGGCGCGGACGCCGAACGACTGCAGTTCGCTCGCTTCCGGAAACTCAGCCAGGATTATTATGTTCCCTTGGCCGAGTTGACCGGTTATGGACGAGCCCAGATCCAGCGGGCGGCGGACATTCGAAAGCTCTACAGCGAGTGCGCCGGTGTGACGCATTATCTGATGCACGGAGAGCAGGGGCGCTGGAGGCCGTTGTTTTCCGAGTACCTCAAAGCGGTCTATCAAGGTGTGGCCAGGCCGAGAGCACTCCAAGAGACGCTTCGCGCTCCCTTCGGCCGGTTGGATCAAGGTTACCATGGATACCTGAATGTGACCGATACTGATTTGCCGTTCGTCCATCCGGAGGTGCGAAGCCTGTGCCTGGCCCACACGGAGGTGACGGATGCTGGGCTGGCAGAGTTGGATCCGTTGGCGGAACTACGCTGGTTGGATGTGTCATTCACGGCAGCGTCCGATGCGGGGGTGGTCCATTTTTCTGAGTCGGAGGAACTGGCGCAGTTGAACGTGGCGCGGACGCGGATCACCGACGCGTCGCTCGACGTGGTTGCCCGTTTCCGGCACCTCGAAGAACTCGACCTGTCACACACCGCGGTGACCGATGAGGGAGTACGGAAACTGGCTGGGTTGAACCGTCTGAAAATCTTGTGGCTGACCGGCACGCGGGTGACCGATGAGGGACTCTCCGCGCTCTACTCGCTCCGCAATCTGGAGAAAATTGACGTGCAGTCGACACGCGTCACGGCGGCGGGGTTGGAGCAGTTGAGAGAGCAGTTGCCTGGACTGGAAAAGTAGCTTTGAAGTGTTCCTCGCCCCAGAATCCGCGTGGCCCTTGCAAGGGCGGCGACCGGCCAAGCTCCCAAAATGGCCGATATTGGGTAACCCGCAATTGCGTTGACGATCCCCGGCGCGGTGGCTACACTTAAGGGTCTGACGCGGTGGATGTAGCTCAGTTGGTTAGAGCACTGGATTGTGGTTCCAGGGGGCGGGGGTTCAAATCCCCTCATCCACCCTCTTCTTAAACCCCCTGCATGTCGCGGGTTACGACAACTCCCGGGTGCTTTTCTGTCGATGATCTTCCTGGGTACGGTTCTTGTCGGCGTACCCAAGCGCTTGAGCGATACGACGTGCCTGGTCAGACGCGGTGTGTCGCAAATAGTATTTCTGCGTTGTCGTGAAATGTTTGTGCCGCATGATAACTTGGAGATCGGGCGCCTGTACCCCCGCATCGGCCAATCTTTGCCCGAAACTTCGCCGTAGGTCGTGAGCACTCGCCGGCTTCGTGTCGGAGACGAACACCTCCGCCAGCTTCCCCATGGCGGTGATAACCTTCCCCACGTGCTTTGGGGTTTGGGGGGATCGGCTTTCACGTAGGCTGCCAAGAGGAAACACAAGACCGGTTCGCCCCGTTGCCGGCACCTCATCCAACAGGGCCGCGAACTCGGGCGTTGTGGGGATCGTTTGATCCTTCCGGTTCTTCTGTTTCGCCCCGGGGATTTCCAGAACCACGCAACCGCTCTTGTGCCGCAGGGGGCGAATCGTGCCGGGCTCGTCCCACGTCATGCCCAGGGCCTCGGCCAGCCGCAGGCCGGAGTGCCAAAGCCCCCGCAATAGGAATTTCCAGCTCTGGGGATCTCGATCCGCGCAGACCACGTCCGCCGCACTCAAGAGGCGGTCGAACTCGACCTCGGTAATCGGGCGGCCCTTGTGAACGGCCACGTCGGAGGTGCCGATCATCTCGAATCGGACCTTTTCGGGCAACCAGCCCATGCCATGAGCCCAATTTAGGGCGGCTCTCAGGGCGGTCATGTAGCTTTGAACGGTGTATTCGGACCGGGTGGTGGCAAGACGTGCCTGGAGCCGCATGAGGGTTTGCGTGTCGGCCATATCCCGCAGCCGGCGGGGCTTCGCGATCTTCTCGACAATGTCCAATCGCACCTCGGCGGACTCCCGGCCCTGTTCACTGCGGAACTTCTTCAGTGTGCGGTACTGGTGGCGAAACTCGTCCCAAGACAGACTACCCTGTTTGATCGGTTTGGTTGG
>CAZTMR010000013.1:0-35703 GCA_964615345.1 uncultured Dehalococcoidaceae bacterium
TGAAGAGACGTAAAATAAACCGCTTCGGTACAAATTTTGGTAAAGATGGGCTAGGGCTGGCTACCGGTCAGCGTCTTCCGGCTGGCTTTTCTTGTGCCACCACGCCTTGAGACGGGATATGACCTGCTTTTCATATCCCTCATTGCCGGGGGTGTAATACCTGCGGCCCTGGAGAGATTCCGGCAGGTTCTGCTGCTCCACGAAGTGACCGGGATAATCGTGGGCGTATTTGTAGCCTTCACCATAGCCCTGTTCCTGCATCAGCGGCGTAACCGGGTTGCGCAGGTGCAAAGGGACCGATTCAGCGGAGCCCTGCTTGATTTCCGCCTGCGCCCGGGAATAGGCCTGGTAAAGGGAGTTGCTCTTGGGGGCGGTGGCCAGGTAAACGACGGCCTGGGCGAGGGCAAGGTTAGCCTCCGGCATGCCGATGAAATGGACGGCTTGCTGTGCCGCCATACTGATAACCAGCGCCTGCGGGTCAGCCATGCCCACGTCCTCAGAAGCGAAGCGGACGAGGCGGCGGACGATGTAAAGAGGGTCCTCTCCGGCTTCCACCATCCGGGCGAGCCAGTAAAGAGAGGCGTCCGGGTCCGAACTGCGCATGGACTTGTGGAGGGCGGAGATGGTATCGTAGTGCTGCTCGCCGGCCTTGTCGTAGGTAACCGCCCGGTGCTGGAGGGCATCCTCGATGGTGGGCAGGGCGATGTACCTTTTGCCATCTTCGTCCGGCGGTGTGCTGAGAGCGGCTATTTCCAGGGTGTTGAGGGCGATGCGGGCATCATGATTGGAGAGGGTGATGAGGTGGCCGAGCGCTTCCGGAGATACCTCGGTGTTGAGCGCGCCGAGACCGCGCAGGCTGTCTTTAAGGGCCCGGGTGATAATGACCTGAATTTCGTCATCATTGAGGGGGTGGAGGGGCAGGACGCGGGTGCGGGAAAGGAGGGGAGAGGTAACCTCGAAGGAAGGATTTTCCGTGGTGGCGCCGATGAGGGTAACCGTGCCGTCTTCCACATAAGGCAGGACGGCGTCCTGCTGGGTCTTGTTAAAGCGGTGAATCTCATCAATAAAAAGGATGGTCTTTTGCAGGTTTGTCTGGCGGCGTCCTTTGGCTTCTTCGATAATCCGGCGCAGGTCAGCCACGGTGGCGCTGACGGCGCTGACGGCGCTGAAGTGTGCTCCCGTGGTGTTGGCGATGATGTAGGCGAGGGTGGTCTTGCCGCAGCCGGGCGGCCCCCAGAAGATGGCAGAAGGGATGCGGCCGCTTTCAATGGCTTTGCGCAGCACCCGACCCGGCCCCAGAATATGCTCCTGACCGACAAAAGTATTCAGGCTGGTGGGCCGCATCCGGGTGGCCAGAGGCGCGTCACGGGTCAGGTCTTCTTTTCCCTGCTGTTCGAACATATCCATGCTCATATCGCACCTGCTTTCAGGTTAACATAAGTTGTCGTCTTTCTCAAGAGTTTGGAAGTTTCTGACGGTCTCTAAATTCAAAACCGCCGTTTGCTGGTTCCCGGCCGCCGGGTTCCCCGGGATGGCAGAAAAAGGGTCCGGAACGGCGGTAAGAAATGAGCTCTGATGGCGCGGAGGAAACAGAGACCATGGCTGGTACCCGCTCCGGGAAGTCAGGGCTCCTGATAAGGGACGAGTCCCCGTTTTACGGCATAAGCCGCCGCCTGGCTGCGGTTGGCCAGGTGCAGTTTTTCCATAATATTGCTGAGGTGGGTCTTGACCGTGTTTTCCGAGATGAAGAGAGAATAGGCGATATCCCGGTTGGTGTCGCCGCGGGCGACGAGCTTGAGGACCTCTATCTCTCTGGGACTGAGAACGGCGTCAACCTCCGCGGCCGTATCTGCAATATGGATGTCCTGTTCCTGGAACTCGGAGAGCAGTTTGGTGGCCATCAGGGGCGAAATAATGACACCCCCCCGGGCGATGTGGGAGATGGCGCCTACCAGCTCTTCCGGGTCGGTATTTTTGAGGATATAACCGCGGGCGCCGAACTTCATAGCGGCGAAGAGGTCTGATTCACGGTCGGACACGGTCAGCACCAGGATGCTGACCCGGGGCAGTCTGGTCCTGATTGCCTGGATGGCTTCCAGGCCGCTGCAGTGAGGCATATTCAGGTCCATGAGGATTACGTCCGGCAGTGTTGCCGCGGCTTTCTGAATGGCTTCCAGGCCGTCAATAGCCTGACCGACCACCTTCAGGTTCTTCTGTTCGGAAAGCACGTCGATGATGCCGCGCCGGAAAAGGGCGTGGTCATCGACAACGAGTACTTTAAGCGTTTCCATGCTTACATCCTTACTTTATCTACGGGAAGAGAGACGCGAATCTCGGTGCCGCGGCCGGGGGCGGTATTGATATCCACACTGCCGCCGAGGCTCTCTGCCCTTTCCTTGATGATGTTCAGGCCGTGATAGCCGGGGGGCACTTTTTCCAGGTCTTCCAGGTTGAAGCCGCACCCGTTATCAATGATGGACATTTCCACCGTCTGGTCGGCATGTTCCAGGTTCACTTTAACCTCGCTGGCCAGGGCATGCCGGCGGACGTTGGTAAGCGCTTCCTGGGAAATGCGCAGCAACTGCAGCTCCGCCACCGGGGAAAGACGGGTAAATGAGCGGGAGATATCGAGGTCAACCTGTATGCCGTTGTTGTTGCTGAACTCGTGGATGTAGTTGCTCATCGCCGGTATGATGGGAAGGGTCTTGGTTTCCGTGCTGAGCTGGTCTATGGATTCCCGGATATCCTCGTAAGTATCCTGGACAATCTCCCTGACTTCGCTCAGTTCCTGGATTGCCTTTACGGTATCCTGTTCGGAGACAGAATCACTGATTCTCCTTGTTTTCATGTTCAGATAGCTTAGCGACTGGGCAATGCCGTCATGAAGCTCCCGGGCGATGCGGCGGCGCTCTTCGATGATGGCTTCTCTTTCGATGCGGCGGCGGATATTCAGGTTGATACGGTAGGGAACGCTGGCGACGACGAAGGAAAAGAGGGCGTAGACGATGAGCAGGGTCAGGTTATGTCCCTGCATAACCCAGACAAATCTCTCTGTGAACTGGCTGAGGGCGAGGTGGCTGACGGAGAGGGAAATGGTGGCAATTGCCGCCAGGGAAAGGGCGATCCGCTCTTCAAAGAGAAGAGCGGCGGTCATGATGGGTGTCAGAGAATAGAGCAGAAAACTGCTGTTGAGGCCGTTGGTGTAAACGACGAGCAGAATGGCCAGCAGAAAATCACCGAGCAGGATGAGATAGGTCATCAGGCTTCTGGCCCGCCAGCGGAGAGGGAAGAGGGCTTTCAGGGCGGTGTAGACTCCCAGGGTGGCCAGCAGAATGACGAGCTGGGCGTTGGTCATCCCGCTCATGGAGGGTACGACCTGAGTGAACATTACCGCCAGAGCGTAGGCCAGAAAGCGGTAAACGGCCAGAAACTGATAGGCTTCTCTTTCGTAACGGCTGGTCATAATGTCAGTCTCATAGTAGTTCGTAAGTCAGTTTATGTCAAGACTCCGGAGAACGCGGCGCGCCAAAATAGCGGCACGCCTGCTTTATTCGATGGAAATCAGCCCCTGCTTGATGGCAACGACGACAGCCTCGGTGCGGGCATTGGCATTCAGCTTGCGCAGGATGGAGGTAACGTGGTTCTTAATGGTCTGTTCGCTGATATCGAGCTGGGCGGCGATCTGTTTGTTGAGGAAACCCTGCGCGATGTAATTCAGTATTTCTATTTCCCGCGGTGTAAGCGGAGAAATAAACGCTTCCGCTTCACTGCGCATGGATAGTTCCTGGAACTGCTGGAGGACCTGCTCGGCGAGCCTGGGGCGGTTGGTCAGGCTTTCATTGATGGGGTGCTCGCCGCGGGCGACCCGCCTGATGGTGCCGATAAGCTCCTCGGCGGTGACGTCTTTGCTGAGGTAGGCCCCGGCCTGGGCCTTGAGCGCGTGAAAGATCTGAGTGTCATCCGTGTTGGCGGTGAGGACGATGACGCCGATGTTGGGCAAGCGCTGCTTTATCCGCTTGGACAGCGCCAGCCCGTTATCCGGGGGAGCGTCAATGTCTATCAGGGCAACATCCGGGGGCTGTATGTCAATCGCGGTGATGACTTCATCGCCTTTTGCGGCGGCGCCGGTGACGACTATATCTTCGACTGCGTCCAGGGAGTGCTCGATTCCCTGCCGGAACATAAACTGGGGGCTGATGATGGTCACCTGTATCTTTTTCATTTTCCTGTTGCCGGCGCCGGACAGGGCGCCGCTAGTGTCACCTCCTTAGTTTTTCCTTGGCGGGCGGTGCGCCGGACTTTTTGATGAGGGGAATAAAGAGCTTTACCAGCCGGGGGTCAAACTGGGTGCCGGCGCCCCGGTTCATCTCTTCCAGGGCTTCCGGGACGGAAAGCGCCTTGGAATAGCTGCGTGCCGTGGTCATGGCGGCAAAAGCATCGGCGATTGCCAGGATACGGGCTTCCAGGGGTATGTTCTGACCTTTCAGCCCTCCCGGATAGCCGGTGCCGTCATATTTTTCATGGTGGTGGAGTATGCCGGGCAAACAGGAGGCTAGCTGCGGGGCGTGGCTGGCGATATTGACGCCGACCTGCGGATGGTTCCTGATGGCGGCCCACTCGTCGGGGGTTAACCTGCCCGGCTTGTTCAGTATCCTGTCATTGACGCTGACTTTGCCGATGTCATGGAGCAGGGCGCAGGTTTCCAGCTTGTTTACCTCGGACGGCGGCAGTTCCAGGGCTTCGGCCAGGAGCCGGGCGTACTCGCCGGCTTTCCGGGAGTGGCCGCGGGTGTAATGGTCCCGCGCGTCCACGGTCAGGGCCAGCGCGTAAATAGTGCTCAGAGTATCGCGGTCACTGGCTTCACCGGTAACGGCGGGAGCTTTCGTGTCTTCTTCCAGAGGCAGTGTCAGGAGGGTGCCGGAAGCGCACTGGGAGCGGTTGCCGCCGCTTCTCTTGGCCAGATAGAGCGCCGAGTCCGCGGCGGCGATTACCTCCACCGCGTTGATGCCGTCAGCCGGCCAGCTGGCGAGGCCGAGGCTGGCAGTGATGGGGATGCGGCCGCTTTCTATGCCGGCCACCCTCTTGCGGACGCGTTCCGATACCTGGAGAGCGGCGTCAATGGAGGTATTGGGGAGAAGGATGGCAAACTCATCGCCGCCGTAGCGGAAGGCCTGGTCACTGCCGCGGATGGACTTTTTCATCTCCGCGCCAGCCTGCCGAAGGAGCTTGTCCCCGGCAACGTGGCCGTGGTTATCATTGTAGGTCTTGAAGGAATCCAGGTCCAGAATGATGATGGAAAGGACTCCTCCGTAACGGCTGTGCCGGTTTACTTCAACGGTGATTACCTCGTCCAGGGAGCGGCGGTTGAGCAGGCCGGTGAGGTCATCATAGTGGGCTTTTTCTTCCACTTCCGCGTAAAGCTGGGAATTTTCCACGGGCATGGCAATCTGGGAGGTAAGCTGCTCCAGAAGCGTGATATGGCGCGCGCTGTAAGCATTGGGTTGGCGGCTGGCCACCACCAGGCTGCCGATGGCTTCCCCTTTGGCGATGAGCGGCAGGCAGGCGATGGAGCGTATCCCCTGTTGCCGGTGCAGCTTGCCGGTGACAAAGCGACTTTCCTGTTCCAGGTCAGGTTCCACCACTATCTCATGGTTGGCGGTCACCCACTCCGTGGCGGAGCCGTGGAGGGGCAGGCGCTCGCCTACCTGCCAGGCGGAGCCGGTCTCAGAGAAGAGGGCCAGGATACGTAGATTATCCCCTTCTATCAGAGTGATGGCAGCCCAGCTGACATCAACCACTTTTTTCAGTTCCCGGATGAAGCTTTCATAGATATCCTGGATATTCAGACTGGAGGTAATGATGGTGCTGGAGCGGTTGATGACGGCCAGCTCTTCTTCTCGCTCCCGCAGGCGTTCACGGAGATATTCTTTCTCTATGCTCACGGACACCTGGCTGATAATATCCTCTAGGAGGCGGAGGTCTTCCAGGGAATAGCGGCCGCGCCGTTTTTTGTCCATTACCAGAATGCCGACCAGCTTTTCCCGGCTTATCAGCGGGACCAGGAGCTCTATCTCATGGGCGGCTATCTCTTCTTTCTCCCGTTCCCAGAGCCCCTGGAACTCGGGAAGTATGGATAAACTTTCTCTGATGAGCAGCTTTTGTTCCCGGTGCAGATACCCCACAATGGGGTTGTTCCCGCTGAGCTTCAGGCTGGACAGGGAGCTGGCCAGGTCCGCCGGCTCGGTAAACTGGACGGTAAACGTCCCGGTAGCCTCATCCGGGAAGAGCAGACCGGCACGCCGGCAGCCGATGGCCTGGGTAATCAGCGAGAGCAGCTCACCACCCTGCTCGGTGAGGCTGAAAACGCCGTGTATCCTCCGGGCAAAGTCAGAGAGCTGCTGGCGGTAGTCATACGTTTTGCCCTGGAAGGCTTTGCCCAGCATCCGGAAGAGATAGTCACGCAGATGGTAAATGAATATCCCCACCCCGGCGGCCGCGGCGATGGCGATGAGCGTGCCGGTAAAGTTAATACCAAAACCAAAGACATTGTTGAGCAAGACCAGGAAAAATCCGTAAGTGATGGCGCCGATGGCGCCCAGGGTCAGCCATACCATGCCCCGGCGCAGGACAAGTCTTATATCAAGCAACTGGTGGCGGATGGCGGCATAGCTGAGAACGGAGGCGTTAATAAGGTTGCCGAAGTGGCTGATGGGAACATCCTTACCCCAGGGGATGAGAGCGGTGAGAGTAAAGATAATCAGGACGAGAAGACCGAGCAGCAGAGAGGTAATCTGGTTGCGGAGCACCGGGTTTTCCAGGATTTTCAGCATTTTCCAGAAAAGGTAAAAGTTCCTGGCGGCCAGAATCATCAGGGGCAGAAGAAGGACTAAAATCCCTATCTTGTAGACGCCGTGAATCTTTTCCCCTTCGATGACTACCCCGCCCGTAGCGTAACCGGCGGCAACGGCGCTGATACTTACCACCAGTGAAATATAGGCAAACGGCAGCCAGCGCCGCTGCCCGGGGGGATAAAAGGAAGACAGAAAGACGTGGAGCTGTACCCCCATCAGGACATAGACCATGAGGATGATTTTAAACAGCAGGTGCTCGTATTGCGGAAAGAAGTTACCGCGAAAGAAAATATCAACGAGGCTCCACGTCATCGCCGGAACGAGGAAGAGCAGGAAAAGAGTGTGCCGTCTCTGCCAGGGACGGTTACTGGCCGTGGTGATAAGCAAAGGGATATAGGCGATGGTGGCGATAAGCGGGAGCACGGTATAAATATTCATTATAGAGGTAATTATCGCCGTACGCTCGGATTGTGTCAAGCGACAACGAAAGTAAGTCAACCAAAGTTAGGCAGACTAAAGTACCAGATGTGCTAAGGCACGGTTACCGCTTTCCTTTCCGCCTCCGCCCGTGCCGCGGCCGGCTTCTCCGGCCTGCCCAGGAGGAGAGAAAGGACTTTCTCCGAAGGGTTCAGATGGGGCGGCTTCAAATGGGCCAGGTCAGCGCCTTCTGCCTGTCTCCGGGCGGTATAACGGGCAAAAGCGCCCCTGGAGAGCAGCTCTACCTCGACACTGAAACCAGCCGTTTTCTTCCAGTCGTCTTTAATGTCCGTCGTGCTGTGATAGCCGTTGCCTGAGCTTAAAATCTGCTCCTCCACCGCGGCCGATATCTCCCCGGCACTGCCCCGGTAACCGTTTTTGGGTTCTACGAGCAGATGCAGCACCTGTTCTCCCGGGTTTTTGTAAGCCGTCCAGTCTTCATAGGCCAGGCCGGTATTCTCTATAGCCTGCCAGATCTGCTTTTCCGTCAGCTTGATGACCACGAAG
This sequence comes from uncultured Dehalococcoidaceae bacterium, assembly GCA_964615345.1. Classification (GTDB taxonomy): domain Bacteria; phylum Chloroflexota; class Dehalococcoidia; order Dehalococcoidales; family RBG-16-60-22; genus JACZSH01. The sequence continues at coordinate 7,836 of CAZTMR010000013.1, forward strand.
TTGAGCAGGTCATCCGTCCGGCGCTCAAAGACCATCTGGGGCAGCTCGATGCCGGCGCGCTCGTTGCGCAGTGAAGTTATCCTGATGACGTCACCCGGACGGTACCTGACCAGGGCGCCGCCGTGAAAATTGGTGATAACCAGCTCGTAGTTTTCTCCGGCTTTTACCTCATCGAGCAAAACGGTCTTGGGCTGATAACCGTGGTCAAGCTGGTACTTGAACAGCTCCTCTTCCGGGATGAACTCCAGGAAATTGAGGTTGGGCACGAAGGTCATCGAATCATAGTCCCAGGTCTGGGTGGCGATAATGCCTCCCTCGGTGCCGGCGTACACATCCAGAGGATAACGCCCCCAGAGGTCTTTTATTTTATCCCGGTAAACCCAGCTATCAAGGCCGCTGCTGATGATGCCTTTAATCTTCCAGAGGTCACGGGGTAACATCGGGCGGCGGGCCACCTTGCTCTTTACCAGTCCCCGTGTCAGGCGGAAAAGCGCCCGGGGCTGGGAGAGGAAGGGACGGAGATTAATTTTACCTGAGGACTCGCTGAACTTGTTGCCCACGGTGACCAGGACCAGGGACAGGCCGAAGAAGTAGTCCAGCCCCTGGGAGAGCGCCTGCCTGAAACCGAGCTTCACCCGGTCTTCAAAAGAGAGCGCTTCCGCCGCCTCCAGGTCAGGTAAAAAGTCCAGGGGAGTCTGGTCCTCCAGCATGCTGGCCAGGGCACCGGACATATAGGGCCGGGGGGCCACCGTATAGACCAGCCGGGGGCGTCCGGGAATGCTGGAAACATCACCCCGTCTCCGGCAACTGGCCAGACTGCCCAGACCGTACATTATGACGCTCATCTGCCGGGCGTGGGCCGGCGTGATGGGTATCCATCGGCAGGGGTATTCTCCGGACCGACCGGAAGTCCGCGCCCAGAGAGCGGGCCGGGTGGGAAGAGGGGCCTCTTTCTTACTGATAAGCTCAGGGCAGTAATCCGCATAAGTAGTCAGCGGGACCTGCCCGCGGAAATCCTCCACGGACCGCGGGTGGGCGCCGCGCATAACCTTTTTGCCCAGGGCGCACCTGTTGAGCAGTTCCAGCTGCTCGGAAAGGAGCCGTTTTTGAATGGTCATAAACTGCTCCAGGTTCAGGTCCAGAAAGCCGCAGCACATCTGCCAGAGCTCCTCGTTCCGTCCCTGCCGGAGCAGTTCTGCCGCTTTGGGCATCCACAACCTCCCGCGCCGGTTATAACCGGCTCTACAGGAACAGCCTAGGATAGAAGGGAAGGCTTGGGAAGTGATTGTGTTCTAGAACAATCTTCTAGAACAGAAACTCTTCACAGGAGACCACTCCTGGATTAGGCTGGAGATACTGTGACTAACAAAAATTAAAAGAATTTAAATGCAGTATAAAAATACCAAGACGGGCTGGGAGGAATTAAGTGAACGGAAACCACAATCTGCTGACTCCGGAACAGGTGGCGGAGATACTCCAGGTACATGTGCTGACGGTCTACGGCTATATCCGCAAGCGGAAGCTGGACGCGGTGCGCCTGGGGAGAAACTACCGCATCATTCCGGAAGAACTGACTCGCTTTATAGAGTCAAACCGGATAGTTAACGGGCCGACCAGAAAAGGAGGAAAGAATAATGACTAGGAATGGTCACCGGAGAGTAGTAGTTACCGGGATAGGGGCCATCAGCCCGACAGGCCTTACCGCAGACGATATGTGGGAGGCGCTTATCGCCGGTAAGTCAGGGGTGGATTATATCAGCCGCTTCGATCCGGTAAACTTCGAGACCAAGTTTGCCGCCGAAGTGAAGGGCTTTGAGGCTACAGATTACGTCAGCCGGAAAGAGGCGCACCGCATGGACCGGTTTACCCAGTTTGCCGTGGCGGCCAGCCTGCAGGCGGTGGAGGCGAGCCGGCTAAAAATCGAAAACGGCAACGCTGATGATACCGGCGTCATCATCGGCAGCAGCGTGGGCGGATTGCTCAAGGCGGAGGAGCAAATCAATGTGCTCAGGGATACCGGCCCGGGGAGAATAAGTCCGATTCTGGCGCCGACGATGACCGGTGATGCCGCGTCCGTGCAGACCTCCCTGCTCCTGGGAGCGAAAGGGCCGAACTATTCCCCGTCTTCCGCCTGCTCCAGCAGCAGTGACGGAATAGGCCACGCCTGCGAGCTAATCCGGTACGGGGAAGCCAGGGCGATGATTGCCGGCGGCGCGGAAGTGCCGATAATGCCCATCTGCCTGGCGGCTTTCAATGCGGCCCGGGCGCTGTCCGTGAGAAACGGCGAGCCGAAGTTTGCCTGCCGGCCTTTTGACGCCGGGCGGGACGGTTTCGTGCTCGGGGAGGGGGCGGCTATCCTGGTGCTGGAAGACCTGGAGTTTGCCCTGGAGCGGGAAGCTCCCATCCTGGCGGAAATAATCGGTTACAGCGCCAACAGCGATGCCTTCCATATCACCCAGCCTTCTCCCAATGGGGAAGGAGCGACCAAGGCGCTGAAAATGGCCCTGAAGCGGGCGGAGATAAGCCCGGCGGAGATAGACTACATCAATTCCCACGGCAGCGCCACGGTGCTGAATGACGTTACCGAGACCCACGCCCTCAAGGCAGCCCTGGGGGAAGACGCTTACCGCGTCCCGGTATCGGCGACGAAATCGATGACCGGCCACCTGCTGGGTGCGTCCGGAGCGCTGGAGGCGGTGATGTGCATCATGGCCATCAACCGCGGCGTCATCCCGCCGACGATAAACCTGGAAAACCCGGACGCGGAATGTGACCTGGACTACGTGCCCAACCAGGCCCGGAAGGTAGCGGTAAGAACCGCTTTATCCAGCTCCTTCGGGTTCGGCGGGCATAACTCGGTGCTCATCTTCCGGCGTTATGAGGGATGACCGCTTAAACCGCGCAAGTGGTGCGGCACAGCTTCCCATGACGGCGGAAGAAAGTACGCCCTTCACGACGGGGAAGGGGCGAGAGGGGAAGACAGGGGCCGCGTAACCTTTATAGCTCCTTCTTTCTCTGGTTGCCCAGAGACTGGAGCTTGTGGCTTAACTCTTCAAAAGTCTTGTCCTGGGGCTGTTTGCCCAGTTCCAGCCCGTAGCTGAGGAAAAACTCGAGGAAGTTGCGCAGCAGTTCTTTGATGCCGGCGGCATATTCGGTGAACTCTTCCTTGCTGACGTAGTTCTGTTCTGCCGGCTCTTCCTTCAGCCGGCCGTCGATGAGAAAGCTGAGAAATTCCGAGGGGCTCAGGTCACCGCGATTGTCGTTAATCTTCTGTACCACATCGGCGTCAACAATCAACATTCTTTTCTCTGCCACGCTAAACTCCTTCTTTCCTGATTTGAAAAGCAGGCTGAAGACGGCGTCCTTCCGGCGGGAACCGGCTGCCGGCTAGAACGGGTAATCGTCGTCCATGCCCAGCATTTCTTTGAGATTGCTAATCAGCTCGAGCAGCCTGAGGCCGCTTTCAGTAACCTGGTAGGTCACGGACGGGTTGCCCATCTTCATCCGGTCGATGAAGCCCTGGCCTAAAAGATAACCCAGGTACTTCTGTATCTGGCTGTAGCTCATGTTGGCGCTGTACATTATCTCGGTCTTGCCAGCACCGTTCTCGCCAACTTTCAGCATATCGGCGATAATCTCGATATCCGAGCGCCGACGACTCACCCTCACGTTAGTATCCTCCCGGTACTTATTGGGCAGGGACAATTGTACTAAGCAGGAAGGGGCTTGTCAAGCTTGTACCGGAACTCTCAAAGCTGGAGGACGGCGCCCGGATGTTAAGTTATCATTAATTTCCATAAAGATTTTGTAAAGAAGGGGGTTAAAACCGCCCCAGGTACCAGCTTACCATGCCGGTGCCCCAGAGCAGGGTGATGAGGGTGCCCAGAGAAAGGAAAGGACCGAAGGGGATGGCCTCCTTCCGCTTTTTGACCCGGAGCAAAAGAAGAATGCCGGAAACGAGTCCCCCGGTAATGGAGGCGGTAAACAGGGCGGCAAACACCAGGGGGAAGCCGGTAACCAGGCCGATGAGGCCGGCCATCTTGACATCGCCTTCACCCATACCGCCGCGGAAAATGAGGAAGGGCAACAGGAGGAATAGAAAACCACCGGCGCCGCCGATGACGCCATTGAGGGAAGCGGGCCAGGGAAGAGAGAAGATTTCCGGTGCCGGGATAAGCAGGCTGATGACAAGCGCCAGGGCTGCGGCCGGATAGACGATTTTGTTCAGGATAAGGCCGTGTTCCAGGTCAATCACGGCCAGGACGATAAAGAGACCGCCGTAAAAGACGGCAAGAGCGAACTGGGGGCCGAGCCCGAGCTGCCAGAAGGCGAGGGCGAAAAAGACGCCGGTGCCGAGTTCCACCCAGAAGGGGCGGGGAGGTATGGGCGCCCCGCAATGACGGCAGCGGCGGCGCAGCCGGAGGTAACTGAGCAGCGGGACCAGGTCAGCCGGAGAGAGGGGATGCCCGCAGGTGTCGCAGTGAGACGGGGGGCGGATAACGGCCCCCCCGGCTGGCAGGCGGTCAATGCAGACGTTAAGAAAACTGCCGACGGCGGTACCGGCGACGGCGAAGATAGCGGTTAAGACGATTTCCATCTCGCCGTATTTTGCGGCTTTTCCGGCAGGCAGTCAAGAGGAAACGGGCCGCCGGGTAGAGACACCGGATTGAACCGGCATGCAGGTACTAGGTTGACGGTTGTTTGCCGAGAAGCCGGCTGATTTCCTCCGGGTCATTGCAGACGGCGAGGAGGTCCTCCATGGTGACGGCTCCCCGCTGGTAAAGCTTGACCAGAGACTGGTCAAGCAGCACCGTGCCGAGTCTTGCCTGGGTGAGCATGGCATTGGGTAGCTGGTGGATACGGCCGTCCCGGATGTTGTTCCTCACTGCGGGACTGGCCATCATTACCTCCACGGCGGCAACTCTCCCCGTACCGTCCGCGCGGGGGACCAGCGCCTGGCAGAGAATACCGGCGATGAGAGAGGCGAGGCGGGACTGGACCAGGGGGCGTTCGTGGGGCGGGAAGAGGTCGATGATTCGCTCAATGGCCGGGGCGGCCCCGGGGGCGTGGCCGGTGGCCAGTATCAGGTGACCGGTCTCGGCAATGGTCAGTGCCGCATCGGCGGTTTCCTGGTCCCGCATTTCACCGACCAGGATGACGTCCGGGTCCTGGCGCAGGACGTGCTTTAGCGCCTGGGCGAAAGAGCGGGTGTCATTGCCAAGCTCGCGCTGGGTGATGGTGCAGCGGTCATTCGTGTAGACGTACTCGATGGGGTCTTCGATGGTAACCACGCGGCGATACCGGTTGCGGTTCAGGTAATTAATCATCGCCGCCAGGGTGGTTGACTTACCGCTGCCGGTAGGCCCGCTGACCACGACCAGCCCGCGCGGTTTCTGTACCAGCTCCTTGCATATTTCCGGCAAACCTAATTCTTCAATATCCGGGATAGTGGGAGGTATCAGGCGGATAACCAGGCTCAGGGTCCCCTGCTGGCGGGCAACGTTACAGCGGAGGCGGCCCACGCCGGGGAGAGTATATCCGAAATCAAGCTCCAGAGCCCTGTGGAAAGCGGCAACTTCTTCCTCCGAGGCGAGTCGGCTAAAAGTGCGCTCGATATCATCCGGGGCTAATGGGGGGATATTTCCTGCCGGCCGGAGCGAGCCGTGGATACGGAACAGGGGCGGGCTGGCACTGACCAGATGCAGGTCAGAAGCCCCCTCTTCCGCCGCCCGGTGGACTAAGGAAAAAATGTCCATATCCTCAATCTCCCGTCCGGAGGACCAGGCTGAAATCAGCGTTCTGGTCTCCTGATTTGGTCAGGCTGATTATGGTTATTTCTGTAAAATCGCCGGTTGCTTCCAGGTCTTTCAGATATGCCAGCAGCGCTGCCTCGCCGGCAGACCGTCCGTCAATGGCGAACAGACCGGCAGTGTAGTTGATACGGGTCAGCTTTATGCTATCCGGCAGGTGGTCTACGGTGGTGTTCATGGCATTGATGCCGGTGCGCTGGCCTTCCAGACTGGAAAACGCGGCGGTGAACCGGCTCCCGCTGGCTTCCGCTCCGGCGATTTCCTGCTCCAGGTGAACCAGGCGGTCGTTCAGTTCCTGTCTCTGCGCCTGCTTTTGCTCGAGGAGCAAGGTGGTCCCGGCCAGCTTTTCTTCGATGGCGGAAATATCCGAGGAAGCTGCCTGGATGAGCAGTACCAGGAAAACCAGCAGGCCGGTGGCGACAACGGCGGCGGGCACGCCGAGAACATTGACCGGGGAAATGGGTTTGGTCCGGTATGGCTCCGGGAGCGCGTTCACGTTGGTGACGGTTCCGGACTGTCCGGGTATATCCTTGAGCGCCAGCCCCATATTGGGCAGGTAGTAAGCCGGGTCCAGTCCCGCGGTGGGGCAGGCCAGCGGAGGAGGTAAGGGCAAAACCGGCCGCCTGATACCGGCAGAGAGGGTCTGCTGCAGCTCTTCCCGGCCGGCCAGTTCTCCGGAAACCAGGACAGGAACGGTGGGCAGAAGGAGGTTATCCGGATTATTGGCATTATAAAACTCGATGGTGCGGTTGACGTCTGCGGTTACCTGTTCCAGCTTTTCGTCCCATGAGGAATCCTCGCTGGAAAGGGAGAGACTGCGTACGGGGTGGATGATGCCATCGGCGACGATTACGATATCGAATTCTTTCGGCTGGACATCGACGACGATGGCGGTGGATTCGCGGGCGGCCCGGGCCAGCGCCAGAGGCTTCACGTCCAGGAGATGGGGTTTCAACCCCGCACGGATCAGCGTTTTCTGCAGCGGGTCAGCGATGTGGCGGGGGATGGCTACCAGAAAGACCCGGGTCTTGCCCGGAGGCGCCGGCATCGGTTTCCAGGAGAGATAGAGCTTTTCCGGCGGGACGGGCAGGGTAGCCTTGGCTTCCCGGCGCACCGCTTCGTCCAGCATGTCTTCCGGAAGCTGGGGGAAGGTAACGGGGCGGGAAAGACAGTTAAGCCCGCTGATTCCCACAATGACCTTACCTGCCCTCAGCTTGAGCGCTTTGAAGAGCAGCTTTATCTTTTCGGCTACTTCCTCCTCGCTGGTGACTACCCCGTTCTTGACCAGGCCCGGTGGCAGGGATGCATCCGCCCACTGCTTTACCTGCTTGCCCCTGACAACGAGCAGGCGCAGGCTGCCGTCATCAATGTATAGAGTGACCGTTTTTTTAGCCATCACTGTCACCCTGATAGGTATAAATGGCCACTTCGATATCGGCCGTGGCCGGTTCGCCGTTTTCCGGGATATCCATCCCGGCGGTGCGGATAAGGCAGGTGGGGTAATCATCATTCAGCCGGGTGATAAAATCGCTCAGGTCAGTCATATTTCCGGTGGCGGTGATGGAGAAAGGCAGAACGGGAAGGACCAGGCCGGCAAGCTCTTCCTCGGCCGGGCCGGTGGAACTGATGGCGGTGATATTAACGCTGTGGGCAGCGGCAATTTCAAAAAGGTGGTCATTGACGCTGATGCTGTCCACCGGCCGGGCGAACGTCTCCCGGGCGGCATCCGCCTGTGAACTGACCTGTTCCAGCTGCCACTCCAGTTCGGCCCGGCGGCGGGAAAGTGTCTTGTTATTGATTCCGGTCAGCTTCAGCTTGGCCGTGTCCAGTGTGCTCGCCAGTTCCTCTTTCTGGGCCGCCTGCTGCGAGTACACCAGCCAGAGGCCGGTGAGGGCGATGACGAATGCGCCGATGCCGATAATCAGGATACTCTTTTTACCCAGCTTCATTATCCTTCCCCAATGTCCTTCAACTTTATATCGTCTCGGCTAGTTCGTTATCCGCCACGAGAGTATGGCTGTGGTATCGCCTATCATGACGTCGGCCACGATGGTGGCGGTAGTGTTGCCGTCTTCAAGGCGGGTGGCGGTGGCGGTAATGCGGTACCGGGTGCCGGTAATTTCTCCCACCGAGCCGACGTCTTCCCGGTTGGCCACTACCCATGAATAGTAGTCTTCCAGCTCTCCGGTACCGGTGATATAGAATTCCTGGGTGGCTACCGGATCGCTTTCGGAAACAGAAGGGAGCGGCGGCGACAGTTCCCAGTTTAGCAGATAGGCGCCGGTTGAATCCAGAGTCTCGGTCGGCTCATCCGTGGAGAGGTTTGCCGTGAAGTTAGCCGCCGAGCCGCCCTGGTAACTGTACCCGGCGGGGAGTTTGGCGCCCACTTCCTCAAGGTGTATTTCCGATGTGCCGGAATCAGGGCTCCAGGTGACGGTGGTGGTCCAGTGATATGCCTGAGCCCCTTCGTCCCAGACCAGGTCGGTGTCGACGTCGAGGTAATCGCTGTGCTCGCCCGGTTCGATTAGCTCATCGAGGTAGAGGGTATGTTCACCCAGATTTTCGGTCTCCATGGCCACCGCCATCTGATTGAGGTTATCCGTTGCCTGGGAGGGCGGAGACTGGCCGTTTTCCAGCGCCCAGATCGTCTCGAAGACCCCGGCATCGGCGGCGTAAGCGCCGTTGATATCTTCGGAGACAATGCGACTGCCGTTAAGGATGGTGGTGGCGTAGTTGAGGCCGGGGACGATGGTCAGACCGCCGATGACGAGCAGGGCCAGGACGGCGGGCAGGGCCTGTCCTTTCTGTCCTCTTACTAGCTGGCGGCAAAGCTCAAACATAACGGTTTCCTTAATGAAATGCTCCGGTAGTACCGCCTAGATATCCGGGCGGCGGGAAACGAGGTATTCCCGGGTCTCTATCTCGTCCTCAAAGCGGCTGGTTACCCGCAGAGTCAGTGAGGGAGGCTGGTAACTGGTCCGGGTGGTGTTATCAGTGTCCGAGGGGACGTAATAGATACGCTCTGCAATGCGGGTATCTTCATTGGCGCCGGCGCTGCTCCAGTAATTCCGCTTCAACCTGCCCATGCCGTCAGCCAATTCCTCGAAGTAATAAGTGACTTCATAGTAAGTGGGGTCACCGTCACTATCCCACTCCGTCCACTCCATCTCCAGAAAATCGGGCGGCGTCAGGTTATCGGTATTTATCGTCTCCGCCATCCTGGCGTCACGGCCGACCCAGTAGCCGACGTTCTGCACCTGGTTTACCAGGTTAAGCTGGTCTCCGTTGCGCTCGGTGCCTTTGAATACCTGGAAAATAGCCATTCCGGTGGCGCTGCCAACCAGGGCGATGATGCCCAGGGATATAATCAGTTCGACGAAGGTGAACCCTTTTTCGTTTCGTCTCATCAGTCCACCTTGTAGCCTTCCAGCCAGAGAACTCCTTTCCCGGAGTGCTGGACGGTTACGGTTATTTTCTGGATGCCGTCATCCGGGCTGTGCAGGGGCTGAGCGGCAATTGAGGCCGAGTAATGCCGGTAGTCTTTGTTATCGGGGATGGGGGCGGAGGAATAGCCAGTGGCTTCATAGACGTAGTCGGCGTTTTTCGCCCACTCCATCTGGCTCTGGGCGAGACTGGCCGCGGTGGTGTGCTCATCCGCCACGTAGGTCGCCTGTGAGGTGGTGGCCAGCCCGTTAAGGAAAGTCACCGCGATTGCCGCCAGGATGCCGAGGGCGACGACCGTTTCCATCAGGGACACTCCCGGCTGGCGGCGGACAAATATTTTCAGGCGTTTGCTCAGGCGCATCAATCCTCTCCGGTCCCTCACGGTCTACAAGCCCTGCCCGTACATCGAATACATCGCTGAGGTCAGTGAAAGGGCGATGAGGCTGATGACTACGCCGATGACCAGGGTCATCGCCGGCTGAATGAGCGAGATAAGGCGGCGGGTCCTGTCTTCAGCTTCTGCTTCATAGCTGCGCGCCACCGCGAGCAGAGTGGTTTCCAGGTTGCCGGCTTCCTCGCCGACGCGTATCATCTGCACCATCATGGGCAGGAAGAGCCTGTTCTTGGACATCGGCCCGTAGATACCTTCGCCCTTGACCATACTCTGCTGGACTTCTGTCAGCGCCCGGGTGAGCGCTTGGTTGTTGCTGCTGCGGGCAATCAGGGACATAACCTCGGTCAGGGGGAGGCCGGCGTGGAATAAAAGGGAAATGCTGCGGCAGAACCGGGCCAGCTCATTGAGGTGGGCCAGCCGGCCGATTACCGGCAGCCTGAGGAGCAGCTTGTCCCAGCGGTAGCGGCCGGTCTGGGTTTTGAGGTAGGCCGCCAGTCCGGCCGTGACGGCACTGCCCCCGAGGACGATATAGAGGATATTATTCCTGACCAGGTTGGCGGTATTGATGAGGATACGGGTGGAGCCGGGTAACTCCACGCCGAGAGACTGGTAGAGCTTGCCGAAGGACGGTAAAACAAAAGTAACCAGGATGCCAATCACAATCACGGTAACAACGGCGGTGATAACCGGAAACATCAGCGCGTTCTTGGTTGCCTTGCTGTTGGCGGTCTCTTTCTCCATATAGTCGGCAACGTGGTTGAGCACCGTTTCTAGGTCGCCGCTCTGCTCGCCCACTCCGAGCAGGCGGCAGTAGACCGGCGGAAAAACGGCCGGGTGTTTGCTCAGGGCGGTGGACAGCTGGCTGCCGTTGCGCAGGTCAGCGATGACTTCGCCGAGCACTTTTTTCAGGGCGTGGTTATCTGCCTGCTCGCGTAGCAGCTCCAGGGAGGCGATGATATCAATGCCGGATTCCAGGAGCATGGCCATCTGGCGGTAAAACAGGATTATCTCGTCCGGTTTGACGCGGAACAGGCTGGCCGTCAGTTTGTCCACGTTAAGAAAAGGGACAAAAACTTTGAGATTAACCGCCTGATAGCCGGCATACTGGAGGAGTTCGGTGGCCGCCTCTTCGTTATCGGCGGTGACCTTGCCTTTGACCAGCTGTCCACTCTCGTTATAGGCTACGTATTGATAGAGCATTTCACTTTCTCTGGGAACTACCAGGACGCCGGGTAAAGACCGGAGACTCCGCTATGAGTCTATGGAGTAAGCGTTGCGCAGTACCTCGGCTGGCGTCGTCTCGCTGGACTTTACTTTCAGCATCCCGTTTCTGAGCAGAGATATCATCCCTTCTTTCACCGCCTGTTCGCGCAATTCGGCGGCGGTGGTATTATTCATCAGCATCAAGCGTAGTTCATTGCTCATCCTCAGGATTTCAAAGATACCGGTGCGCCCCTGGTAGCCGGTCCCGTTGCATGATTTGCAGCCGGCCCCGGAGAGAAAATCCTTTCTCTCTTCGCCGATTTCCCGGCTGTAGGCAACGCTGTCCACTAGGGGAACTTCGGTCACCCGGGCGCATTCCGGGCAGACCTTGCGTATCATCCGCTGGGCGACTACCCCGATAAGCGCCGAGGAAACCAGGAAAGGTTCAACCCCCAGGTCGAGCAGGCGGGAGACCACGCTGACAGAGTCATTGGCGTGGATGGAGGAAAGGACCATATGACCGGTGAGGGCGGACTGGATGGCAATCCGGGCGGTTTCCGCGTCCCGTATCTCTCCCACCAGAATCACGTCCGGGTCCAGCCGGAGGATGGAGCGGAGCCCGCTGGCAAAAGTCAGCCCGGCCCGGGGGTTTACCTGAATCTGGTTTATGTGTTTGAACCGGTATTCCACCGGGTCTTCAATGGTGATGATATTCCGTCCGTCCGTATCCAGGGTGTTTACGGAAGCGTAAAGGGTGGTGGTCTTGCCGGCACCGGTGGGCCCGCTGACCAGTATCATACCGTAAGGGACTTTGAGCATTTCCTGGTACGTGTTCAGGCTCTCCGGGAGGAAGCCGAGGTCAGTAAGAGACATCACTGCCTTGGACTTGTCAAGGAGGCGCAGTACGGCCATCTCCCCGTAGACGGTGGCGATGGTACCGACGCGGATATCGATGGCCGGACGGTCCGGGGTCTGGATAGAGAACTGCCCGTCCTGGGGGCGGTGATGGTCGGCGATATTCATATTGGCCAGGATTTTAATCCGGGAGATGAGGGGGGTGGCCGTCATCAGGGGAAGAGAAAGCATATTCTGGAGGGTGCCGTCAATCCGGTAGCGCACCTCCAGGCTGTTTTCCTGGGGCTGGAGGTGGATGTCAGAGGCGCGGGCTTTGACCGCTTCGTTAATAATAAGGGTAAGGGCGCGGGCCACCGGGGCGTCAGTAAGGTTATCCAGGCCGAGGGGCTCATCTCCGGCCTTCTCCGGCGTGGCGATATGGGAAAGCTGTTTTTCGATTTCGTCGTAGGACTGGTAATTGAAATCAATAGCCTCCTGGATTTCCCTGGCGGAAGCGGCTTCCGGCTCCACGCGCATTTGGCTGCGCGTAGCCAGGGCTTCCAGGGCGCTGATATCAGACGGATTGGCCATCGCCACCTGGAGGACGTTACCGTTTACCTCCAGCGGAATGGCGAGGTATTTCCGGGCCATTGATTCCGGAACGAGCTGCAACGCTTCCGGCTTTATCAGGTGTTTGCGCAGCCGCGGCCGCGGTTCTTCCAGTGGCGGACCGGCCATATTCTACGGTGCTCCTTTGGTAAGAGGGACGTTTTCCCCTTAAATATTATAGGCTATTCCCTTCACTAGCAATAGCCCTTTGGTCATAGGTAGTAAGACAGGCCGGCGCCGGGCGACCGCGTTGACAGGCGCCGGGAAACGGCTTTAACATAGACCGGCAAAAACAGCCCGGCCGGGAAGACCGCCGGCCGGAAAAAGGAGGCACGATGAATCCGCTGAACGAGAAGATAAGGGCCGAGGTGGAGAGTGTATCCCTGGTGGATACCCACGAGCACACCATGCCGGAAGCGGAGCGCAACCAGTACGCGGTGGACTTCGGCTACCTGTTTGCCCATTACAATTCGAGCGACCTGGTCTCGGCGGGAATGCCGCCGCGCCTGATGGAGGCGGTCCGCCTGCCGATGCACCACTATCGATTGCGGCACATCAAGCGGCTGCACCTGCATCGGTCAATCCCGGAGCCGGAGCGGGAGGATATGAGCCTGGAAGAGAGGTGGCAGGCGCTGGCGCCGTACTGGGGGGCGATACGGAACACGGCTTACGCCCGGGAAACGTTGATTGCCATCAGGGACCTGTTCGGCTTTGATGACCTGAACCGGGAAACCTGTATCCCGCTTTCCAAAGCGATTGCTGATTCGAGGCGCCCCGGCTGGTACCGCCACGTGATGAAAGAGAAGGCGAACATCGCCGTATCGGTCCTTGACGCTCAGCTGACCGATGTCGACCGGGAGTTGTTCGCCCCGGTGATGCGCCTGGACCACTTCATCGCCGTGCGGTCACGGGAGGACCTGGCATTCCTGGAGCTTGAGTCCGGAACGGCGATTCATTCCCTGGATGACCTGGTAAAGGGGATGCGGATAGTGCTGGAAAGATACGCGGCGGCCGGGGTGGTGGGCATCAAGAACGGCTTGGCCTACGAACGCACCCTTCAATACGATAAGGTAACCCGGAACGAGGCGGAAACGGCGTTTAACCGGATTGCCGGTCATCTGGGGGAGGGGCCGTCCATGGGCGAGGTAAAGCCTCTGCAGGACTATATGATGCACCAGATAATCCGGGGAACGATTGAGGCGGGTCTGCCGATGCAGATACATACCGGTCTCCAGGAGGGGAACGGAAATATCATTGCCAACGCCAACCCGGCACACCTGGTGAACCTGTTCCTCGAATACCGTGAGGCGAAGTTCGACCTGTTTCACGGTGGCTACCCCTATATCCACGAGTGGGCAACACTGGCCAAGAACTTTGCCAACGTGTACGCGGATATGGCCTGGGTGCACATCATATCGCCGGCGGTGGGCCGGGCCCTGCTGCACGAACTAATCGAGACGGTGCCGGGGAACAAGATAATGGCCTACGGCGGCGACGGGGTCACCGTGGAGATAGCCTACGGGCACGCGCGGATGGCGCGGGACGTGGTATCACGGGTACTCTCCGAAAAAGTGGATGAAGGCTACCTGTCCGAGGATGAGGCTATCGGGCTGGCCCGCAGGGTGCTCAGAGATAACCCGGCAGCCCTTTTCGGGCTGCCGGTCTCATAGCCGGGAAAGTGCGGCGGGCGGACTAGCCTTTGACCTGATGGTTGGCCAGCTTTTCCAGGGCCAGCAGTATCGAAGAGTGGTCCTGGTCGATATCACCCTGCGCGGCGACGGCGTTGAACAGCTCCTGGGCGGTGGCGGTGTTGGGCAGACTGACCCCCAGGGAGCGCGCTGACTGAAGCGCCAGGTTGAGGTCTTTCTGGTGGAGCCGGACGCGGAAACCGGGTGTGAAGTTGCGCCCGAGCATGCGTTCGCCGTGGAGGTCCAGCGCCCGGCTCTGGGCGAAGCCGCCCAGCAGGGCTTCCCGCACTTTGCGCGCATCCGCGCCCGCCTTGTGGGCGAAGAGGAGCGCCTCGGCGGCGGCCTCGATGTTCAGCGCCACGGCGATCTGGTTGGCTACCTTGCAGGTCTGACCGTCCCCGTTGGGGCCCAGATGGACGATGTTTTTCCCCATCAGCTCGAAATAGGGTTTGATCTCTTCGAAGAGCTCTTCCGGACCGCCGATCATGATGGAGAGGGTGGCTTTCTCCGCACCTACCTGGCCGCCGGAGACAGGCGCGTCCAGCACCCGTACCCCCATATCGTTCAGCTTTTTGGCGAATTCCTTGGTGGCGATAGGGGAAATGGAGCTCATATCAACGACTACGGCGCCCGATTTTACACCTTCGGCGACGCCGTCCTTACCGAAGAGGACTGCTTCCACATCCGGCGTGTCCGGTACCATAATGAAAACAACCTCGGACTTTTCCGCTACCTCCCGGCAGCTGGCGCAGGCAATCGCCCCTTTGCCGGCTAACTCTTTAACTCCGGCGTCGACAACGTCATAGACGTGGACCGTGTGGCCCGCGTCCAGCAGGTGGCCGGCCATCGGCTTACCCATGATGCCCAGCCCGATAAATCCCAGATTTGCCATGGTTTACCTCCTTGCGTTCAGTATTATTTTATTCCGCCAAGATAGGGTTTTAGCCAGTCGAGGCCTTCTTCGGTAACCCCGGCGGGCCGGTATTCGCAGCCGAACCAGCCGTCATAGCCGGCCTCATCTATAGCCGGGAGCAGGTTGCGGAAATTGATTTCCCCGGTACCCGGTTCGTGCCGCCCCGGATTATCGGCGAGCTGGATGTGACCGATGCGGGACAGGTTTTCCCGGACGGTGCGGGTAAGGTCTCCCTCCATAATCTGCATGTGATAAATATCGTACTGAAACTTGAGATTGGGATGGTTGACCTCATCAAGCAGGTCAAAGGACTGCCGGGATGTAGCCAGGTAAAAGCCGGGAACGTCGCGGCAATTCAGCGCCTCTACTAAGAGCGTAATTCCCGCCCGCTGCAGGGCCGCGGCCGCAAAACGGAGGTTTCCCACCAGCACGCGGCGGATTTCTTCAGCGGGCACGTCCGCGGGCGGAATCCCGGCCAGGCAGTTGAGATGGGGGCACTTCAGGTATCCGGCGTATTCTATCGCCCGGCCGACGCTTTCCTGGAACTCGTTGGCGCGGCCGGGGAGACAGGCGATGCCGCGTTCGCCGGCGCAGAGGTCACCGGGAGGGATGTTGTGCAGGACAAGCTCCAGGTTGTGTCTCTCCAGTCTTTCGGCAAGCGCCTCTTTCGGCCACTGGTAGGGGAACTGGCACTCCACCCCCCGGAAACCGGCGGCGGCAGCCCTCTGGAAACGATCGAGAAAATCCGCCTCTCCGAACATGGTCGATAAGTTGGCACTGAATTTGAGCACGGTTTCTCCTTTTGCCGGCCGGATTGATGGCCTCTATTTTTATAGCACATTGCGCCTGCGGTTGCAATAAGGTGTGAAATTCTTTGTCACCTCGCTCCCTGCTGGCAGAAGGCGTTAGAAGCATCGGGAGAGCCCTGGCATATGCGGCAAAATATAATAATATATTGCCGTAAAAAAAGGAAGGGTTTATTTTCTGGAGGTGCTATTAATTTCTTTTGAAATGATATTGACAGCCGGTGAAAAGACATGCTACTATGGTATACGGCAACCGTATGCCGCATTTTTATTTGGGGTCAGCCTGTGAAAAGAGTCTATGTTAACGAGGAAGTTTGTATGGGCTGCCGGCTGTGCGAGGTCCACTGCCGGCTGAAGCATTCCGCGGCGAACGATATCATCAGGGCTTTTCAGAAAGAGGTCCCGGCGGTGGTGCCCCGGGTGCGCCTGGAAGAAAAGAGGCCGCTGTGCTTTTCGGTAAGGTGTCAGCATTGTGAAGACGCGCCCTGCACCCTGGCCTGCTTGACCGGAGCGCTCCGGCGGGACCCGGAAAGTGGCGTGGTCAGCGTGGACGAGGAGAAATGCGTGGGCTGCTGGACGTGCATACTGGCCTGTCCTTATGGCGCTATCCGGCAGGACACCGGGCGGGGAAAAATGGTCAAATGCGACCTTTGCGCCGGCGAGGAAATGCCGGTATGCGTGGTGAACTGCCCCAACGAGGCCCTGGTCTATGCCGAGACGGGCAACGGTGTTTCCATCTGAGGCGAAGAAATGGCAGAGAGCGAAACGAAGGTTAAATATCTTATCGTCGGCAATTCCGCGGGGAGTACCGGCGCCGCCGAAGCGATACGCGAGGTGGACAGACGTGGTATGCTGGCCATCGTCTCCGAGGAGCCTTACTCCGTCTATTCAAGGCCGATGATTGCGGAATATCTGGGGGAAGAGTGCTCCCAGGAGCGGATGCTTTTCCGGCCGGCTGACTTTTATGAGAAGAATGACATTCGGACTTTCTTCGGCAAGAAAGCGGAGCGCCTGGACCTGGCTGGTAAAACGGTAACCCTGAACACCGGGAAAGTAATCCGGTGGCAGAAACTGCTGCTGGCCACCGGCGGGATACCCATCGTCCCACCGATGAAAGGTGGCGACCAGCAAGGGGTTTTTACCTTTACCAATCTGGACGACGCCAAGGCAATTGACGAATATCTGGCGGGAAATGACCGGGTGGTGGTTATCGGCGGCGGGCTTATCGGGATGAGCGTGACCGAGGCCCTGCTCAAGCGGGGGGCGGAAATCACGGTAGTGGAGATGAAAGACTGGATACTGAACGTGATGCTTGACGAGAAGGCGTCGGCGATGGTGACGGAAAGGCTGGAGGAGCTGGGAGTCAGGCTGGTGACCGGGCACACCGTGGCCAGCATCAACGCGGAGGGCGGGGCCATTCACAGCGTGACCCTGGATGACGGCGGTGAACTTCCCTGCCGGATGGTGGTGGTCGCTATCGGCGTCCGTCCCTGCATCGGGCTGGTGGAAGGTACCGGGATAAAGGTCAACCGCGGCATAGTGGTTGACCGGCATATGCAGACCTCCGCACCCGGGATATACGCCTGCGGGGACGCCGCGGAAGCCTATGACTTTGTTTATGATGAATGCCGGCTGACCCCCGTCTGGCCCAATGCCTACCAGGGAGGTAAAACGGCCGGCTACAACATGGCCGGAAGGCCGGTGGAATACCCGGGCGGGACGGCGATGAACTCGCTGAACTACTTCGGCATGAACGTTATGTCGGCGGGTATGGTCAATCCGCCCGATGACAATTACGAAGTGCTGTCCCGCAACCACGATAGCACCTACCACAAAGTGGTGGTGAAAGACGGGCGGGTGATGGGAATGGTCTTCGTGGGAGAGATTGAGAAGGCGGGAATCATTTATAACCTGATGAAAAAGAGGACCGATGTCACTGGATTCAAGGAAACGCTGGTGGCCGAGGACTTCGGGCTGAGCTCGCTGCCGGAGGAGCTCTGGCGGCCGCGGCTGGAACCGCCGGAGACGGCGGTGGTCTCCGAGGTAGCCGAACCGGAGGCCGGGGAAGAAGTGGCCGGGGAATAAGAAACTTTTCCAGGAGCCGGGAAAATGAAAGAACTTGAATTGCTGCAGAATACCTACGGGGACGATAAAGTAATCGACGCCTGCTCGATATTCGGGGTGATGGACACTTCCGGGAAAAGATTTTCCGGGGAAAGCGTCATCCGGGCAATCGCCAACATGCATGACCGGGGGAATGGTCTGGGGGGTGGTTTTGCCGTCTACGGGCTGTACCCGGAATATGCCGAGCTTTACGCCTTTCACATTATGTACCTGAGCCGGAAAGGCCAGGAAGAGGTGGAAGCGTTTCTGAAGGAAAAGTTCCGCCTGGCCCATGCCGAGGAAGTACCGACGCAGCCGACGCCGAACATCATTGACCCGCCGGCGGTGTGGCGCTATTTCCTGGAGGTGGGCGACGCCAGGCCGGGGGAACAGTCCGGGGATGATTACGTGGTAGAAAGGGTAATGGAGATAAACACCCGCTTTCCGGACGCTTTCGTCTTCTCCAGCGGCAAGGATATGGCGGTGTTCAAGGGAGTGGGCTATCCGGAAGAGATCGCGCAGTACTTCCGCCTGGAGCAGTATAACGGTTACCTGTGGACCGCCCACGGCCGTTTCCCGACCAATACCCGCGGCTGGTGGGGCGGGGCGCATCCGTTCAGCATACTGGACTGGACGGTAGTGCACAACGGGGAAATTTCCTCGTACGGCATCAACCGGCGCTATCTGGAGCAGTACGGCTACCGGTGCACCATGCAGACGGACACGGAGGTGGTGGCTTACGCGGTGGACCTGCTGGTGAGGAAACACGGCCTGCCGGTGGAAATCCTGGCCAGAGTGCTGGCGCCGCCGCTGTGGTCAGACATTCAGCGCCGGCCGGCGGGGGAGCAGACGCTCCTGAGGACACTGCGCCAGGTCTACGGCAGCCTGCTGATGAACGGCCCCTTCACCGTAATCATCGCTAACCGCGAGGAGATGATCGGTCTGACCGACCGCATCCGGCTGCGCCCCCTGACGGTAGGGGTCAAGGATGAGAAACTATACCTTTCCTCAGAAGAGTCCGCGATACGGCTGGTCTGTCCGGACCTGGATGAAGCCTGGATTCCGGCCGGCGGAGAACCGATAGTCGGCAGCCTGGCCAAACCGCTCCGGCCGAAGGCGGTAGATACGGCAGAAGAGCCTTTACCGTCCCGACCGGTAGTAAGTGTGTAGAGGGAAAAGAAAGTGAAGACCTATTTGCCAGCCAAGTTTATCATTGAAAGAGACCCGGACAAGTGCATCAACTGCGAGGTATGCGTAAACCAGTGCTCGTTCGACAATCATAGCTATGACCCGGAAGAAAACCGGATGAAGAGCCGGTCCGAGGGCTGCGCCGGCTGCCACCGCTGCGTCAGCTTCTGCCCGACGGGGGCGCTGACGGTGCGGAAAAACCCGATAGAGTACCGGGACAACTACAACTGGCGTCCGGAAATCATCGAGGACATTATCAAACAGGCAGAAACGGGCGGCGTGCTGCTGACCGGCATGGGCAATGATAAGGGGCAGCGTATTTACTGGGACTACCTGGTACTCAACGCCAGCCAGGTGACCAACCCGTCTATCGACCCGTTGCGGGAGCCGATGGAGATGACCACGTACCTGGGGAAAAAGCCGGACCGGGTGGAAATCGGTGCGGATGGGGAGCTGAAAACGGAGATGGCACCCCAGGTAAAGCTGGAAGTGCCGGTGATGTTTTCCGCCATGTCCTACGGCGCGGTGAGCCTTAACGTGCAGGAATCACTGGCCCGGGCGGCCACCGAAGCGGGGACGATGTGGAACACCGGCGAAGGCGGGCTGCACCCGAAACTGTACCGTTACAGTGATAACACCATCGTCCAGGTGGCCTCGGGTCGTTTCGGGGTGCATCCGGAATACCTGGACCTGGCGCGGATAGTGGAAATCAAAATCGGCCAGGGAGCCAAGCCCGGAATCGGCGGGCACCTGCCCGGAGAGAAAGTAAGCGCCGAGGTAGCCACCACGCGGATGATACCGCAGGGTACGGACGCGCTCTCACCGGCGCCACAGCATGACATTTATTCCATAGAAGACCTTTCCCAGCTTATCTACGCGCTGAAAGAGGCCACCCATTACCGGAAACCGGTATCGGTAAAGATAGCTGCGGTACATAACTCGGCGGCGATTGCCAGCGGTATGGTAAGGGCGGGTGCGGATATCATAGTTCTGGACGGACTCAGGGGTGCCACCGGGGCGGCGCCCAAGATTATCCGCGATAACGTGGGTATCCCCATCGAGCTGGCGCTGGCTGCGGTAGATAGCCGCCTGCGACAGGAAGGGATCCGTAACCGGGCTTCCATCGTCATCTCGGGCGGAATCAGGAACAGCGGTGACGTGGCCAAGGCAATCGCCCTCGGCGCGGACGCGGTCAATATCGGCACGGCGGCGCTGGTGGCGCTGGGCTGCCACCTCTGTCAGCAGTGCCATACCGGCAAGTGTGCTTGGGGCATCTGCACCTCTGACCTTTTCCTGACCAAGCGCATCAACCCGGAAATCGGGGCGCGCCGGCTGGTCAACCTGCTCCGCGGCTGGAGCATGGAGATAAAGGATATCCTGGGCGGGCTGGGGGTCAACGCTCTGGAGAGCCTGCGGGGAAACCGGCTGCACCTGAGAGGGGTGGGCCTGAACGAGGGCGAGCTGAATGTCCTTGGAGTGAGAGCGGCGGGAGAGTAAGATGACAGTCAAGAACGAGACCGGAAAGGCCGTGAAGATAGACGCTAGCGGCATCTACTATAAAGAGCTTAATCTGCGGCTCCGGGAGCTTGCCGATAACGGCGCCCGGAAGGTAGAACTGCACAACGTGTACGGGCAGAGATACATCGGCACCAGCCTGAAAAAGCGGCTGGAGCTGGAGATTTTCGGCACGCCGGGCAATGACCTGGGCGCCTTTATGGACGGGCCGAAGATAACGGTGCACGGGAACGCCCAGGACGGCTGCGGAAACACGATGAACGAAGGGGAAATAATCGTCCACGGCCACGCCGGGGATACGGTGGGGCTTTCCGCCCGGGGTGGCAGGGTCTTTATCCGGGATGATGTCGGCTACCGGGCGGCGATTCACATGAAAGAGTACCGGGACAAGAAACCGCAGCTGGTTATCGGCGGGACGGCGCAGGACTTTGCCGGCGAGTACATGGCGGGGGGTGTTATGGTGCTGCTGGGCCTGAACGGAAGAAAAGAACAGAAGGCCAGTTTTATCGGTACCGGCATGCACGGGGGCGTCATTTATCTGCGGGGCGGCGTGGAAAGCTACCAGCTGGGTAAAGAGGTAGGTACCGCCGCACTGGAAGAGGCGGACTGGAAAATACTGGAAGGTCTGGTAGAAGAGTTTACCGGATATTTCGGCGGGGATACCCGGGAAATACTGTCCCACCGTTTCAGCAAACTGTTTCCCCTCTGGCTGCGCCCCTATGGTAAGATATACGCGTACTAGGGGGAACAGCAGTTATGCCGGCGCTGGAAAACAGACTCTGCCTGGTGGCCGTCAGCGAGCATCTGCCGGAGCTGCCGGCCGGACTCGGCCGGTACGGCTTTGACTGTCAGGTCGCGGCCGACGCTGAAGAAGCCCGGCGCCAGATCACCGTTCACCCCCCGGACCTGGTGGTGATGGCCGTAAATGGCCATCTGCCGCCCGGGGCGCGGGAGCTGCTTCAGTCATTAAAAGGGGAAAAGCCTCTGCCGGTGGTGGCCCTGGTCACGCCGGAATCACTCTCCTGTCTGAATGGCGACCTCAAAGCCGTGGATGATTTTGCCATCCAGCCGTGCGGAGTGGAAGAGGTGGCGCTGAGGATAAAGCGGCTGTTCCGGGAGAAAAACGAAAACCGCGACCTCAGCCGCTACGGGAACCTCACCATTGATACCGCCCGCTGTGAAGTGACCGTAAACAATCGGCCGGTGGACCTGACTTTCCGGGAGTACGAGCTGCTCAGATTTCTGGCCGCCAATCGGGGACGCGTCTTCAGCCGGGAGGCCCTGCTCGACCGGGTGTGGGGGTACGATTATTACGGCGGCGACCGTACCGTGGATGTGCATATCAGGCGGCTGAGAAGCAAAATAGAGGACGTGGACCAGACGTTCATTGAGACGGTGAGGAATATCGGTTACCGTTTCCGGCACGTACAGTAAAGCGTTTCCTGTACCTGATTCGGCTGGTGCGGGGAGAGGAACCAGAATGTATGAAGTAAAGGCGAGAGTCATCTCCCAGCAAGGCACCTGTGAGGCGGGGCACAGGGTGGGCGATGAGATGCTAATCGGGCAGCACACACCCGCCGGAATGTGCTCCTGGGCGTTTTGCACTCTCTTTCCCTTTGCCGAGGTGCTCCAGTTCGGCGGTTCGTTTCCGTGGGAAGAAGACCCGGACAGGGCGCTGGTGGCCTGCCCGGACCCGGCCAATCCGGTAGTCTTTGAACTGGAGCGCGGCAAATCCCGGCCGGAGACCCGCTGAGAAACCGCCGGGGGGCAGCGGGATCTTCCCCGCTTTCTCTATAGTTCCGGAGGCAGACTCAGGCCGAACCGTTCGGCCACGCCCTGCAAACGGCTGACAGTGCCTTCGGGAAGCGGGATGCCGTTCCGCCACCTTTCATCGTAAGTCCGGTTACCTCGTTCCCCCGGGAACAGCACCTCGTCAAACCCTTCCGCGGTGGGCAGGGCCTTCAATCCGTCGATAAGCTTATCGATGTGTTCCTTGTAGGCGTTGACCGCGGTAAAGGTGCTGATATCGATGGCGGCGATGACGCTGTTCTGTACCTGGTGCCCTTCGCTCTTTTTGGTCCCGCTCAGCACCGGTTCCAGCAGAGGATTGTCCACCATGACGCTGGAAAGGCATTCGAACATAAGCGCCAGCCCGGAACCTTTCGGACCTCCTATTGGCAGTAGATAGGCGGCTAGGTTCGGGTCGGTAACCGGGCGCCCTTCCTTGTCCACTGCCCATCCTTCCGGGATGGGCACGCCTTTATCCCGGGCAACGGAGATTTTGCCCAGGGCGGTAACGCTGGTGGCCATATCCAGGATAACGTGGCGGTAGCGCCCGGCGGGCACGGCGATGGACAGCGGGCTGTTGTCCACCCCGGCCACCCTGGCCCCGTGGGGTACCATCGCCGGCGGGGTACAGGTAAAGTTGAGGCCCGCCATATCGTTCTTCGCCGCCATCAGCGAGTAATAGCCCATCGCTCCCTGGTGGGCGGTGTTGCGGATAATCGCCCAGCCGATGCCCACATCTCTGGCTTTCTGCATTACCCGGTTCATGGCAAAGGTGGTGACCACGGCGCCGAAAGCGAGCTCGCCTTCAATCGTCATGGTGGCCGGTGTCTCGTTCAGGACGCGGATATCCGGCCTTGGATTCATATAGCCGCCGTCCACTTCCCGTACGTAAAACGGGAGCTGCTGGACACCGTGGGAGTCCATCCCGCGCAGGTTGGCCCAGAGCAGGACCTCGGCTTCGGTTTCGGCGTCCGCTTGCGGCATCCCGATTCGCAGGAGCACATCCCTCACAAAGTTTTGCAGCGGCTCCCGGGCTAACCTGATTTCACCCCCCACAGTACCTCTCCTTTATCCGAATCGAGTGAGTCCATTCTAAAAATATCCTGACCGTAAGTCAACCGGTAGTGCCACTGATCTGGCATGTAACCTGGATTTAACCTGCCGGAAATATTCCGGAAACAATTGTCCCTTAAACTGAAGGTGTATTAACTGAGGAAAGGGGGTGTTTGATGATGTCGGTAAACGCCGGGGATACCGCCTGGATACTGATTTCTTCGGCGCTGGTGATGCTGATGACACCGGGTGTAGCGCTGTTTTACGGTGGGATGGTGAGGCGAAAAAACCTGCTTTCCACCATCATGATGAGTTTCGCCGCGCTGGGGCTGGTGGGCTTGCTCTGGGTACTTTACGTTTACAGTCTTGGCTTCGGTACTGACGTGGGTGGCGTCATCGGCCGGCTGGACTTCCTCGGCCTGAGAGGAGTAGGCCAGGAGCCTTCCGCGGTCTACGCGACCACGGTGCCGCACCTCGCCTTTATGGTCTTTCAGGGGATGTTCGCCATCATTACGGTGGCCCTGATTACGGGGGCGGTGGTAGAGCGGATGAAGTTCAGCGCTTTGCTAGTCTTCAGCGTGCTGTGGCTGACGTTTGTCTACGCTCCGGTGGCGCACTGGGTATGGGGTGACGGGGGGTGGCTGTTAGGGTTAGGGGTGCTTGATTTTGCCGGTGGCACGGTGGTGCACATCAGCGCCGGGGTGTCCGCCCTGGCCCTGGTCAAAATACTGGGACCCCGCCGGGGCTTCCTTAACGGAGAGCCGATGGAAGCAAACAACGTGCCGCTGGTGGTACTGGGCGCCGGTCTGCTCTGGTTCGGCTGGTTCGGTTTTAATGCCGGCAGCGCCCTCAGTTCCGGCGGACTGGCGGCGAGCGCCTTCGTCACCACCAATATCTCCGCCGCCGCCGCCGCCTTTACCTGGATGGTGCTGAGCTGGATTTACCGCCGGCCCACCCTGCTGGGTACGGCTACGGGTGCGGTGGCAGGACTGGTGGCCATTACGCCGGCGGCGGGATTCGTGACGCCGATGGCCGGCATCCCCATCGGCGCTGGTGCGGCGGTGATCTGTTATTACGCCATGCTCTTCAGGATGAAACGCATTGACGAGTCCCTGGACGTCTGGGCGGTGCACGGGATGGGAGGTACCTGGGGCGCGCTGGCCACGGGGATATTCGCCAGCGCTGCGGTAAACCCGGCCGGGGCGGATGGTTTGCTGGCGGGTAATGTGCTACAATTCGGGAAACAGCTTATCGGCGCAGCGGCGGTCTGGGCGTTCGCTTTCGGCGTGACCTGGGTGCTGGCCAAGCTGGTGGCTGTTACCATCGGTCTCCGGGTGAGCAGCACGGAAGAGTCAGTGGGGCTGGATATCTCCCAGCACGGCGAACGGGCTTACGGAGGTGTGCTGCGATGAAAAAGGTGGAAGCCATTATCCGGGAAGAGAAGCTGGAGGCGGTGCGGCAGGCGCTTGAGGCGGATGGTTACTTCGGGATGACTGTCACCGCGGTAAGCGGGCGGGGGAGACAAAAAGGGATCCCGCTGCAATGGCGGGCGGGGGAATACCGGGTGGACTTCCTGCCCAAGCTCAAGATAGAGGTTGTCGTGCTGGACGAAGACGTGCCCCGGACGATGAACGCGATTACGAAAAACGCCCGCACCGGAGAGATGGGAGATGGGAAGATATTCATCCTGCCGGTGGAAAACGCGGTCCGTGTCCGTACCGGAGAGAACGGTGTAGACGCCATCTGAAAACCGTCTTCGCTAAAGCGTCAGACGGTAACATAATATAAATTTAAGGAGGCAATAATGGCGACAGACAGAAAAGAAAGCAGCGAGTACGTGCTCAAGGCGGCCAAGGAACATGACGTCAAGTTTATCCGGCTCTGGTTTACCGATATCCTGGGCTCCCTGAAGAGCTTTGCCATCACCGTGGAAGAACTGGAAGGGGCTTTGGAAGAAGGAATGGGTTTCGATGGCTCGTCGATTGAAGGGTTTGCCCGCATCGACGAGAGCGATATGGTGGCCATGCCGGACCCGGACACTTTCCGGCTTTTGCCCTGGCGGCCGCGCGAGCACCGGGCGGTGGCGCGGATGTACTGTGACGTGCTCAAACCGGGCGGCCAGCCTTTTGAAGGTGACCCGCGCTATGTCCTGAAGCGGAACCTGAAGCGGGCGGCTGACCTGGGTTACACCTTTTACGTGGGCCCGGAACTGGAGTTCTTTTATTTCAAGGATGACCAGGGGACGGAATTTCTGGACAAGGGCGGCTACTTTGACCTGACGCCGCTGGACGCCGCCGTCGAGATGAGAAAGGACACCGTGCTTACCCTGGAAGAGATGGGAATCGGCGTGGAGTACTCTCACCATGAAGTGGCTCCCAGCCAGCATGAAATAGACATGAGGTATACGGATGCCCTGACCATGGCGGATAACGTGATGACCTACCGCCTGGTGGTCAAAGAAATAGCTCTAAAACACGGGGTCTACGCCACGTTTATGCCCAAACCGGTCTTCGGGGTGAACGGCAGTGGCATGCACGTGCATCAGTCCCTGTTCAAAGGGGAACGCAACGCCTTTTTTGACGCCGAAGATGCTTACCACCTGTCCAGAGAGGCCAAAGGTTACATCGCCGGTATACTCAAGCACGCTCCGGAGATAACGGCGATTACCAACCAGTGGATTAACTCTTACAAGCGGCTGGTTCCGGGATATGAGGCTCCGGTCTACCTGTCCTGGGCGCGGCGGAATCGGTCAGACCTGGTGCGGGTGCCGGAATACCGTCCGGGCCGGGAGAAGGCGACCAGAATCGAGTTCCGTTCTCCGGACCCGGCCTGCAATCCTTACCTGGCTTTCAGCGTCATGCTGGCCGCCGGACTGGAGGGCATCGAGAAAGGCTATGAGGTCCCCGGGCCGATCGAAGAAAACGTCTACGAGATGTCTGAGGCGCAGAGGCAGGACAGAGGCATAAATACTCTGCCTTCCAGCTTGCTGGAGGCAGTGCACCTGACGGAAAACAGTGAACTGGTGCGGAAGACGCTCGGCGAGCACGTTTTCGAGAACTTCATCGCCAACAAGAAGATTGAGTGTGACGACTATCGCGTCCAGGTAAGCGAGTATGAGCTGGACCGCTATCTGCCCATTCTCTAAAAAAGCTGGACGGAAGGCACGGAAAAACGCTTTCTGTCAGGTAGGTTTCACATCCCTCTCTCCGGAAACGGGGAGGGGGATGTTTTACAGCCGGGTAAAACGGTTTGATTTTGCCGGTTCAGGTGATATAATTACGGCAAGCCCGTAGCAGGGGGTAGTGTTATGGCGCAGATCACCGCCTCGGATGCCGAGCGAAAAATAGTCGCCATCCTCAAGGTGTTGAGCGAATCATCGGAGCCGTTGGGGTCAATCACCATCGCCCGCGAGTTGGAACGCCACGGGATATTTCTCAGCGAGCGGGCGGTCCGGTACCACCTGAGAATTACGGACGAAAGAGGCTACACCCAACCACTGGGGCGGGATGGCCGGATGCTCACTCCCCAGGGGCACGAGGAGCTGAGGATAGCCCTGGCACCGGACCAGGTGGGCTTCATTATCTCCAAGCTGGAACTGCTCGCCTTCAATACCGACTTTAACCCGGAGACACGGACCGGCCAGGTGCCGATAAACACTTCCCTCATTGATGCTGACCGTTTCAAGGAAGCACTGACGGTGATGGCTGATGTCTACCGGGCGGGGATTTGTGTCAGCGACCTGGTGGTGGCGGCTTCCGAAGGTGAAAAGCTGGGCTCGGTGGTGGTCCCGCCCGGAAAAGTGGGGCTGGCCACCGTCTGCAGCGTGCTCATAAACGGGGTGCTGCTGAAGTCAGGTGTGCCCATAGAATCCAAGTTCGGCGGCGTGCTTGAAATCAGGAATTCCCAGCCAAGGCGCTTCCTGGCCATTATTAACTATTCCGGCACGTCCTTGGACCCATCGGAGCAGTACATCCGGGCCGGCATGACCAGCGTTCATCTTGCCGCCAGAGAGGGTAACGGCCGGATACTGGCCAATTTCCGGGAGATACCGGCGGTGTCAAGATCCATCGTCAGCGAACGGCTGACGGTGCTCCGGGAGGCGGGCATCACCGGGGCTTATGTGCTGGGAAATACCAGCGAGCCCACCTGCCAGATTAACGTGGGGCTGAACCGGGTGGGGATGGTGCTGCTGGGCGGACTGAATCCGGTGGCGGCGGCGGTGGAGACAGGTATCAGGGTGGAAAGTATTGCCGAGAGCGGGCTGGTGAACTATCAGGACTTGACCAGTTTCTGGAAACTGTAAGACAGGGACAACACCGGGCTTCCAGCTATCTAAAGCGAACGCCCCAATAGATTTTACCCCGAAAGACGCAGTAAAAATACCCGCTTTTACCGAAAAACCGACTCTGTTTTTCCCCTTTGGTTTAAAAACGGAAACAGGTACTTGACAAGGGTATTTTTACTCCCCCGATCCGTGGATTTTCTGATGGTGCAGGCACGATTTGAACGTGATAAACTAA
>CAZTMR010000014.1:0-33193 GCA_964615345.1 uncultured Dehalococcoidaceae bacterium
GGTGGTGGTCAGAGGCATCATTGTTACCGCCCTGTCGCTCCTGGGCTGGACCGGCTTCATTATCGCCGCCGCCGGCGTCCTCACCCTCCTGCTTTTCGGCCTGTGGAAGGCGTAGCCGGTAATAAAGGCGCTCGCATAATAAGACCGGGCTAGGCGCCATCCGGCGGCACCGGCAGTCCGATGGTCATCGTTGTCCCGTACCCCGGTTCGCTCTTGAGCCGCACATATCCGCCGTGCTGTTCTATCACCTGCTTGACGACCCACATCCCGAGCCCCGTACCCTCGCCTTCTTTTTTCGTGGTGTAGAAAGGCAGGAATATCTGGTCCATCTTATCCTCAGGAATGCCGCTGCCGGTATCTGCGACATCGAACTCGATGTAATCCCTCTGCCGGGAAAATCTGGTACGTATGGTCAAAGTCCCTTTATCCTTCATAGCGTGCGCGGCGTTTATTTCCAGGTTACGGATAACCTGCTCCAGCTGCATTGCGTCCCCAGGTACCTCGGGTAAACTTTCCGTGTACTCTTTTTTAATGGTAAACGCTTTAAGCACTCCACTTGTCCTGAGCACCTCCGTAACCCTGTCCAGCAGGCACTCCACGGAAACCGGCTTTTTCTCCGGCGCCTGAGGTTTGCTCAGTGCCAGCAGGTTGGCCGCGTGGATGGTCAGGCGCTGCGTCTCTCTATCAAATACCCCGGCGCTTTCTTCCGCCAGCTCTCTGTCTCCGGGACTTTCTTTCAAAAAGCCGGCATAGCCAAGCAACGCTGTCGCTACGTTCTTTAGCTCGTGCCCGATACTGCCCGCAACCAGTGCTACGGTGGCTCGTTTTTCGCCTTCGATTAGCTCTGTCTGCATCGCCTTTCGTTCTGATATATCTCTAATCACCGCTGTTACCAGGCTTTCCTCCCCTTTACCGGATGCGGTCAGCGTTAATTCCGCGGGAAAGTCCTGTCCGTTTTTACGCCGGCCTTCCATTTCTACAGTTTTTCTCATAATCGTAGTCTCGCCTGTCCGGAAATACCGTTCCATGGCGGCTTCGTGCCTTGGCCGGTATCTTTCCGGCATCAGGCGGCTTACCGTTTTCCTCATTAGTTCCCCGGCGGAATAGCCGAAAACACCTTCCGCTGCCCTGTTGAACAGAACAATCTTTCCCTGACAATCAATGGAGACAATCCCGTCTTGCGCTGATTCCACCAGACTCCGGTATTTTTCTTCCGAGCGGACAATTTCTCCCGTCTGCCGCTGGATACGGTTGGAAGCCCCTTTCATGATACCGATGAGCACCAGAAAAAGAAGGGAAAAGCCTGCTCCGGTATAAAGCCAGATTTTCCGCTGTTCCCCGGCTATCTCCGCGTACAGGTGTTCTATATCCTGGTAAACTTCAAAAACGACTTCAACATCCGCCCGGGGCCCGAACCGCACCGGGACGTAAAGTTCCAGAAGCTGACCGAACTCCCTCTCCAGTTCCTGCTCTGGTTCTTCCCGCGTGGATACCTCGGCCATCACCTTCCCGGCGAGCGCTCCCGCCAACCCGGGGTTATCCGAAAATCTTTCACCTACCAGTCTGCGGTCATCCGCCCAGACCACCACTCCGTCCCTGTTCCAGATTTTAACCCGTTCCACGTCCGGCCCCAGGGACAAATGTTTTACTTCCTGCGTAAAGGATTCATAATCGGCTCCGGTCTTCGGCGCTCTCAGGTTCTCCGCTTTAAACTCGTTCCTCACTTCCTGGGCGATGATGCTGGCGGTTATATGGTTTGACCGGTGCAGCATATCCTCCTCGAGGGTGCTGGCCACCAGCCAGCCCGAAGCCGTCCCGAAGACAGCCAGCGCCACCAGACACAAGAGGGTAAACCTCTGGACCAGCGTCAGTTTTCTCATTTGGCCGCCAGCCTAATCTTCTTCAAGTCAGGTTGACCTGATGCGCCTAGCTGATAATCAGCTCTTCCAGCGCCCGCTTGGGCACGTGGTGGGTTCCCTCGCCGTCCCGCCAGTATTTAACGTTCCCGTCCGGGCCCACCGTCTCAACCACCACCTTCTCTTTCGGTTTGCCCAGCGCCACCACCAAACGTATTTCATAGCGTTCCGCCAGGTTGAGCGCTTTCCGCAGTTCCTCTTTGCGTATTGAACCTATCATACAGCCGCCCAGCCCCTTTTCCACCGCTCCCAGCAGCATACTCTGCGCTACTATGCCGTGGTCAACGCCGAATTTCTGCTTTATTTCCGTATCTTCCACGATGATGATATACCCGGACGGCCTCTCGCCCTCTTCCGGACCGGGCCAGTCGGGCAGCGCGGCCGCCCAGGCCAGGGTGGGGAAGATGCGGGCGTTTTTCTGCGGGTCAGCGGAGATAACGTATTTCATCGCCTGCATATTGGCCGCTGACGGGGAAAGCCTCGCCAGGTCAACCAGCTCCCGCAATGTCTCTTCGCTGACAGCCTCGTCCTGGTAGAACCTCCGGTAGCTCCGGTTCCGCAGTATCAGGTCTTTTATCATGCGGCGCCTCCTCAAATGATATCTGCTATAATATAGCACACGGCAGGCGGACAGCGCCAAGCACCGGTTCTTCCGTTATTACGCAAAGGAGTATTGACGCATTTGCGTAACTGCGCTAAAATAGCGTCAAAGGAGTTTGCAGCGTGCCCGTTATCTGCGTCACCAACCAGAAAGGAGGCGTGGGCAAGACCACCACCTCCGCCGCTCTCGCCCACGCACTGAAAGAGCTCGGCCAGAGCGTCCTCCTCCTGGACTGGGACTCACAGGCCAGCCTGACCATCACCATGGGCATTGACCCCTCCCGCCTTGAGCTAACCGGTTACAGTGCCCTGGCCGCCGCCATCCGCAACAACTCTGCCCCCGCCCTCCGCGACGTCATTATTGCCACCGCTTATCCCGGCATAGACATCATCCCGTCCAATATCGAGCTTTCCCAGGCGGAGCTGGACCTCGTCGGCGCCCTCACCCGGGAGCTGCTGCTGCGCGATATGCTCGAGTCGGTGCGCCATTCTTATGACTACGTCATTATCGATTGCCTGCCCAGCCTAGGGCTGTTGACCATCAACGCCCTCTCGGCTGCTGACCAGGTGCTTATTCCCCTCCAGGCCGATTTCCTGGCGATGAAGGGGCTAGCCCTTCTGCTGAGCACTATCGTCCGCGTCCGGGACCGCCTTAACCCGGGCCTGGAAATCGCCGGCATTCTCTTCACCATGACCAGTGCCCGCACCCTCCACTGCCGGGAGGTCATGACCGTCACCCGCAAGGCCTTCGGCAACCGGATAAGGGTTTTTGACACTCAAGTCCCCAGCAGCGTCCGTTTCAAAGAAGCCCCCGCCGCCGGAGGTTCCATCCTCACCTATGCCTCCAACTCGGAAGGGGCCAGGGCTTACCGATTACTCGCCAGAGAGGTGATGAAATGAAAAGAGTCAGTGTTACTGAAGAACTTGCTTACGGCTCCGCGCTGGACCGGTTTACCGGCAGTGACCGCCCGGCCCCGAAAAAAAGCAAGCCGCCGGCGCCGGCACCAGCCGAGGGCTCCATGATCAAGCTCTCCGTTTTTCTCCAGCGCGGTGAAGACGCCTACCTGGAAAGCCTGTCCTCCGCCGCCAAGTTCAGCGGCGGCAAAAAGCTGAGCAAGACCCGCCTCATCGAGGCTATGGTGCGCGCCTTCCGCCGCAGCCAGCTGGATGTCCGGGGGGTAAAAACCGATGAGGAATTACTCAAAAGAGTAATTGCGCAACTGCGTTGAAAAGTGGCCTCGGCCGCTTTTCCATTACCGTATATGAGAACAAAGCACGGCCGTTTCCCTGTTATTTCTCCGGCTTCTTCATTGACACGGATAAAAGCGGGGTATTATAATCCTTCCGGTAGGGCAAGTTTCCTCTTTTCCCCGCGTATTATTGCCCTCCCGGAGGTCCCCGGATTTTGGTAGATATGACACGGCCGCTGGCCAGCCAGGGTATGCCCGCAGGAGACCTGTACGGGCTGCCCTCGTCTCCCTTAACTTTTCCTGACGGCGCTCACTTCCGCGTTGAACTCTCCGGCATCGAGACCCTGAAGGTCCTGGATGCTACCGTTGATGAAGCCCAGAAACTGGGAGTTCCCTTCCACCGCGCCATCTCGGTAGTCCGCGGGGCCACTCTCCTCACCCGTGAAGAGCTTGCCGCCTTCGCCCGCCTGGCCCATGACGCCAAGGTGGAGGTTATCATGACCCCCGGTCCGCGCCCCACCTGGGATACCGGCCGGCAGGCGGCCACCCCGGAAGGCGCCATCTCCGGTCTCCGCCTCCGCGGCATGGATTCCGTCCGTCACTACCTTATGGACCTGCAGCGGTGCCTGGAAATCGGTTTCCGCGGTTTCCTCGTCTGGGACGAGGGGGTCCTATCTTTGCTCAACGGAATGAGACAGAACGGCGACCTGCCGGAAGACGTCATCTTCAAGATGTCCGTGTTCTCCGGGCACGCAAATCCCCCCGGGGTAAAACTGGTGGAATCGCTCGGCGCCGCCAGCTGCAACCCGGTGACTGACCTGACTTTGCCCATGCTGGCCGCCATCCGCCACGTTACTGCCATCCCCCTCGATATCCACATCCAGATCTGGGCCTCCATGGGCGGCTTCAACCGGTTCTACGAGACCCCGGAAATTGCCCGTGTGGCCTCCCCCTGTTACTTCAAGATGGAGCCCGGCCCCGGCTTCGCCATGTATATGCCCTGGGTAAGCTCGGAAGATAACCTGGCGCAGCTCGGCCGGGAGAAAATCCGCTGGATAAAAAACATTATCGAAATCGTCGGCCAGACCCTTCCCGACCTGAAAGTATCCGGGCCGGGAGTTGCCGACCTGAAAATACCGCTGCCCTAAATTTATAAGGAGGAGATAATTGCATGAAAAAGACCATCCTTAACTTCCAGGAAATGAAGCGGAAAGGGGAGAAAATCACCTATCTCACCGCCTACGATTTTCCCATCGCCCAGCTTTGCGAGAAAGCCGGGTTTGATATGCTCCTGGTTGGAGACAGCGCCGGGATGGTGGTCCACGGTTACTCCGGCACCGTTCCCATGACCATGGACCAGATGGTGCAGCACTCACAGATAGTCCGCCGCGGCGCGCCCAATACTTTCATCATCGGGGATATGCCTTTCCTTTCCTACCAGCTTTCTGTAGATAACGCCATCTACAACGCCGGCCGGTTCTACAAAGAGGCCGGGGTGGACGCCATCAAGCTGGAGGGCGGCGTGCGCGTGGCCGACAAGGTCAGGGGCATCGTCGACGCCGGCATGAACGTAATGGGGCACATCGGCCTCACCCCGCAGAGTTCCGGCCAGGTGGGCGGTTTCAAGGCCCAGGGGCGCACTGCGGATACTGCCGTAGACGTGATTAAAGACGCCCTGGCTATCGAGAAAGCGGGCGCCTTTGCGCTGCTGGTTGAAGCCGTTCCGCCGGAGGTGGGCCGCATCATCACGGAAAAACTCACCATTCCCGTACTCGGCATCGGCGCCGGCGTTCACACGGACGGCCAGGTGCTCATCGTCGGGGACATGCTCGGCCTTTTCTCCGCCTTCACTCCCAAGTTCGTCAAGAAGTACGCCAACCTGAGTGAAATCATCGAGAAAGCCTTCCGGGAGTACATTGCCGATGTCCAGGCGAGCAAGTTCCCGGAACCGAAGCACTGCTACGGCATGGTGGAAGGCGAGATGGAAAAGCTGGAGGCGCGCCTCAAAGAGAATCCGCTCGGTTAGCCACGTCTGGCGCAGCCTTTTACGGCGCTAACTCAAAGTCACCCCGGGCAGAGCCGGGGTGACTTTTTTCAGGCGTTCCCGCGCAAGCGCCGGGACGGGCATGGCGGGATGCGCTCTACCTGATGGATGCCGGCCAACCGGCGGCACAAACTTTCTCAATAACGCATATGCGTTTTCACGCATTTACGCAATTGCGCACCTACGCCGACCATCAAGCGCAGCGTCATGGAAGGCCGGTGAAAAATCAGGTGCGCGGCGAAATCTTAAAGCCGAGGATTTCCAGCATCTTCGACTGGGTAAATTCCTCGCCCGGCTGCAGGATTAGGAAGTCTTTCTTGTTCCATTCGCCCTTGATTATCTTCTCAAAGTAATCCAGGGAGCCCATTATCTCCTCGTAAGACGTCCCCAGGAACTCGGCGGTCTCCCTGGCGTGCTGCCGGTACTTTTCCAGGTCATAGGCGCCGGTGTCTATCAGGGCAACCCGGGTATAGTTTTTGAATTCCTCGTTTATCACCCACCTGGCAGTCTCCTCACCGAAGCGCTCCTTGTACTCCTCGTAGGCGACCATCGGCGGTTTCCCTTCCTCTATGTATCCCCGCGTCAGGTAATAGGTGCCCGGGGTCTTCTCGTGTTCCTTCTGGTGGGCCTTCGTCGAACCGAGCCAGAAACTTATGCAGTCGTGCGCCCTGGGAATGACCAGCGGCTGTTTGCCCGCCTTAACTCCGACGATGCCGCTGCCGCAGGAGCCATAGCCAAGGACGATATAATCTATGTCCTCGCCCGCCTGGTCGATTATCCCCTGAATGGCCGCCGGCATCTTGGTTGGCGTCCGGTGCAGTCCCTGCTCCAGGTATTCAATGCAAACGCCGGAGCCGTCAACCGATTCCAGCTCGTGTTTCAGAACGCTGCAGGCAATGATAAGTACTTTCATTGTCCGTTTACCTCTGGGTAAATACCGGTAGTTCTCTCTTCCAATTTTATCACCCGCCCCGGCGCGATTACAATTCGCCCAGTTCCAGGCACCGGATGAAGTAACTTTCAAAGTCCGGCCTCCCGGATAGCTCGATGTGGTGCACCGCCGCGGCCGCCGCTTCCACGTGCTGCCTTTCTTTCCGGTTGACCAGCGTCCGCAGGGCGCCATCCATAGCCCCGTTACCGATAAAATGTATCTTTTCCAACGGGAATGGCGGCACCAGCCCCAGCATGACCGCTCTGGCGCGGTTGATGTAGTTGCCGAAGACCCCCGCCAGGAGCACCTGCTGGACTTCTCCGGCGCTGACCCCGGCTTCCTTCATCAGCATCTCTATGCCCACTCTCAGTGCCCCTTTCGCCAGTTGCAGTTCCCGTACGTCCTGCTGGGTGAGCGTCACTTCCTGTTCCCCGTCCCGGTAGACCACAAATTCCCGTTCGTCACCCTGCTCACGCACCCGCTCCGCCATCTCCGGCGCCACCGCTGCTTCCATCTCCGGGGGCAACAAAATCCTGCCTTTCCGGTTGATAATACCCACCCGGTACAGCTCCGCCACCATGTCAATCAGGCCAGAGCCGCAGATACCGCGCGGCGTGCCTCCGCCCACCACCGAATAATCCATCACCGGCGTCGCCTGAAAGGAGCTCAACGCTCCCCGCACCGCCCTCATCCCGTATTTTATCTTGCCGCCTTCAAAGGCGGGGCCGGCAGCAGTGGAGGCAGTCAGTACTCCCTCCTTCGTGCCGAGCATCACTTCGCCGTTGGTGCCGATGTCGATAGCCAGCCTCGGCTTCTCCGATTTGTCCAGCCTCGCCGCCAGTATCACCGCTGCCGTGTCCGCACCGACAAAGCTGGCGATAGCGGGCAGAATATACAATCTCCCCCGCGGGTGTATCTGCACGCCCAAGTCGTCCGCGGGCACGCTCTGCGCCCGGTTCAGTACGCCCACGTACGGCGCCCGTGCCAGGTACATCGACTTCAGCCCCAGCAGAGAGTGCAGCATGGTGGTGTTTCCTGCCACGGCGATTTCAAAAATGCGCTCTTTCTCCCGCCCCGCCTGCCGGCAGACCCGCAGCAGTAGCTGGTTCAGCCCCTTGACCAGTTCTTTTTGCAGTTTCTCCCGGTGCTCGTGGTTTTCCTGCATGTAGAGGATACGCGAGATTACATCCGCCCCGTAGGCTATCTGCGGGTTCAGGTCCGCGTCCACGGCGATCATTTTACCCGTGTCCAGATCTACCAGCCCCACCGCCAGGGTAGTGGTACCGATATCCAGCGCCACCCCCAGCATCCCTCTCGGCGCTTCCGGCGGGTCCACCTCCACCACCTCACCACCAATCATAATGGCGTCCCCGCGGAAATGGTTTTGCCGCAGCCGGTCGGTAAGCTCCTGAAGCAGTGACAGCCGCGCCGTTACCGGCGCCGGTCGGTTAGATTCCAGGTGTTTCGCCAGACGGTCCCAATCGGCTTTCTGATCCTGCAGAGACGGGCGTTCCAGCTCAAAGTGCCGCCGGCGGACGTTCGCCTGCAGCCGGATTTCTTCCCCCAGCAGGCCCATCCCCGCCTTGGTCCGGGACACCGCCATTTCCGGCACTCTCACCTCGCCGGCCTCTTCCACGCGGGTCTGGCAGGCAAGGCGCCACCCGTTCCGTCTCTCCTCCTCGGACAGCTTCTCCCGTTCCAGCTCGGAAGGCCTGGGACTGACCCCGGTCACCTGCACCTTGCATTTCAGGCAGGTGCCCTGCCCGCCGCAGGGAGAGTCGATGGCAATCCCGGCTTCAATCAGGCCCGTCCTCAAGTTCGCTCCCCTCTTCAGCGCCAGTTCTTTGCCGGAGGGGAGTAACCGTATCTTTATCGTCATCTAGGACAGTATCCCCTCGCGGTAAGCCTTGATGTACCCGGAGCAGAACTTGTCCCGGTCCAGCAGCGCCTCGGCCGCGATGAGATTGGCCATCAGGCTCCGGTCCGTCGGGTCGATGATAGCCGCATCGAGCCCGTGGGCCATGGCCGTCACCAGGAAGGTCCTGTTTATCAGCTTCCGTGCCGGCAGCCCGAAGGAAACATTGGTCAGGCCGCCGATGGTATGCACGCCGGGTATCTCCCGGCTGATTCGCCCCACCGCTTGTATCGATGCCAGCGCCGATTGCGAATCGGTGGCGACGGGATAGACCAGCGGGTCGATGTAGATATCATCCGGGTCAATCCCTTCCCCGGTCAGGATTTTCACCATCTCCCCGGCTATTCTTACCTTGTCATCCGCCGTATTCGCCATCCCCTCGTCGCTCTGGCAAAGAGCGATGATTTTGGCGCCGTATTTCTTCACCAGCGGCAGCATGCCTTCGATGCGCGCCTTCTCCAGGCTTAGCGAGTTTATCATCGCCGTCCCTTTCACCCTTTCCAGGGCGGCGGCCACCGCCGCCGGGTCCGGGCTATCGATACAGAGCGGGAGTTCGGTCGCCTCCTGCACCGTGTCCACCAGCCAGCAGAGGTGCTCTATTTCCTGCCCGACGAAGCTGCCGGCGTTGACATCGATATAGCTGGCACCGGCTTCGGCCTGTGTGCTGGCTTCCTTCCGGATGAAATCAGCGTCCCGGCCCTGGATTGCCTCGCTTATCCCCTTACGGGACGAATTTATCCTTTCCGCCACAATCAGCATGGTCTGCCTCCTTTAACTTGCTACCTCCAGGCAATCTCCGCCGCGGCAGGGCGCGGGGAAGTTTTTCCGTTTTTATTCTAGCAGATACCGGGGTACGGGTGTTAAACGGCGGCCGGGGGTCCCTGTTTCAGGCTTCTATCGGCAGCCTTCCGTACTCATCGATAAGCTCCACCACCCGCCGCACCCGGTTCAGGTCACCATCAAAGGGCAGATTATCTCCCATCCCGACGATAAACCGGTAACCGGGGGCCATTTCCCGGAACATATTCTTGAGGTATTCTTCGAACTGCTCGTCGCTGTACATCGGCTCGAAGAGCACGGAGGGTATCCCTCCCCAGATGGTAACCTCCTCCCCCAGTTCTCTTCTGAACTCGGTCATACTCACCAGCGTCTGCGGCGCCGGGGTTATCGCCTCGGCGATGTCTATCCCCGTCTCGGCGAACAGCGGGTTCAGCCGCCTCATTTCTCCGTCCGCGTGCACCATGGTCAGGCGTCCGTGTTTGTGCAGGAAATCGGTTGCCTCCTGCAGCCAGGGCACCAGGTACTTCCGGAAGACCGGGGTGTGGATATCATCGCTCCAGTTGCCGCAAACGTTGAATATTTCCAGGTCACAGCCTATGGCCACCTGAAGTTTCCGCCGCTCCAGGTCTTTCATCACTTCGATGAGTTCTTCCACCTCCGCCGGACGGTCGGCCAGCTCATAGAAAAACCGCTCGTAGCCGAGGATTTCCCGCATCACGCGCTGCACCGGAGACCAGAGCAGTCCCCCCGCCGTCATCACCATTCCGTCCTCGCCCAGTTCATCGCGCAGTTTGTGATACGCCTCGAAGTTATCCACCGGCACGGTGTGTTCCATGAGGTATTTTATCGCCGGGTAGTCCTTCTCGCTCTTGAACAGCTTCTCCAGTTCGTACTTTATCCAGGGGCCTTCGGAGGTATCGAACACCTCGAGCTTGGAAACGGTGCCCGCGGGAGTGATATAGTCAGTGGTGATATAAGGGGGGTCATCCTTCTCCACCACTTCCATATCCCGGTATTCCTCTTTGACCACGGACCAGAGCCGGTGCTGGGCGCCCGCTCCCTGGTCCCGGATAATGTCCGTCTGGCTCCAGCCCTGATACTTTTCCGGCAGCGTGCCGTGGGCCGCGTGGTAGTTATACCAGGTGTCTATCCGCGCCCCGAAAGGGAGCTTGTCCAGTTTCTCGCCCCTGGCCGCCGCCAGTATCCTCTGCTTGTGCGTCATCGCCATTGGTTCGGTCCCTCCTCGGTCTGGCTGGTTCTTACCGGTACCGCCTCTTTACTTCTCCATTAGCTGCCGGCAAACGCGGATCGCCTTGCCGCCATCGTGGGCGTAAGCGTCCGCGCCGATGTAGTTAGCATAATCCTGCGTTACCGGCGCCCCGCCCACAATTACTTTCACGCCGGAGCGCATCCCCGCCTCCTCGAGTAGCTGTATAATCCGGCCCATTATCGGCATCGTCGTTGTCAGCAGTGCGGACATTCCCAGGATATCGGCCTTCTTCTCCCTCACCTCATCGATGAATGCCTGGTCGGCCACGTTCAGTCCCAGGTCATACACCTCGAACCCGCTGCCTTTCAGA
The DNA here is from genome assembly GCA_964615345.1 of uncultured Dehalococcoidaceae bacterium. Lineage (GTDB taxonomy): Bacteria > Chloroflexota > Dehalococcoidia > Dehalococcoidales > RBG-16-60-22 > JACZSH01. The sequence goes on from CAZTMR010000014.1 coordinate 10,957, forward strand.
AAAGTCGCCACCACGTTCTTGCCTACGTCATGCATATCCCCGGCCACCGTGCCGATGACGACACGACCGATGGTGGGCACACCGGTCTTTTCCAGGGCCGGTTTCAGCTCTTCCAGGGCGGTCTGCATCGCCCGCGCCGCCAGAAGCATATCGGGTAGGAAATATTCGCCGCTGGAAAACTTTTCCCCCACCACGTTCATTCCGGCCTGCAGGCCACCGGTTATTATTTCCTGAGCGCCCGTTCCCGCTTCCAGCGCTTCCCTGGTCAGTTTCACCGCCTTTTCGCGGTCGCCTCCTTCCACCGCCCGGGACAGCAGAGACAGATCAACCATCGGCATATCTCCTCTCTCACGTTTTTGCTCCGCTTGTTTTGCGGAATAGTTCCTATTTTAGGTCAATTCCCCCGGCCTGTCCAGAAGTTTTCCCCGGATTTATTCGCCTTCCGGGGAACTTTAACGGCGCCGTCCGGGCAGTGCAGTAATTTCCACCCCGGAACGGGGCATTTAGAGCCAAGAAGAACTCAGGCGCTAACAGGGGCACTTTTGGCTTCAACCAACTTTTCCCCGTTCCGGGGCAGGAAAACCGCTTTCCTGCTGCCTGAGGCCGTCTCAGCACTATCTCTGCCGCCTGGCCATCCGTTATTTCCCGGCTTTGTTTTACTGGTAAAGCCCTTTTTCTTTCAGGTACCGGTTTACCGCTTCCGGTACCAGGTGCCGCACTGACAGGCCCCGCCCCACCCTGTCCCTGATGTCCGTGGCGCTGATATCTATCTCCGGGCGCTCCAGCCTCACCACCCGCTCCGTTATTCCGGGCAGACTGGATTCCAGTTCTTTCATATTGGCAGGCGGTGACCCCGGCCGGGGTACCGCCACCAGGTGACACAGCTTTATCATCTCGGCCGCCTCCCGCCACCGGGGCAACTGACCAAGATTGTCCTCTCCCAGGATAAAGAAAAGCTCGTCCCGGCTCCCCGCGTTTTTGCGTAACGCCCTGAGCGTGTCAATGGTATAGGAAGGCCCCTTCCGCTGAATCTCCATCTCCGATACAAGAAAGCCGGGCCTACCGTCTACGGCGAGATGCAGCATCCTGAGGCGGTGCTCCGCCGCTGAAATAGGCCAGTCCGCCTTCAGCCAGGGCTGTCCCGCCGGCACGAAGATAACTTCTCCCAGGTTCAGCCTTTTTTTCACTTCTTCGGCCACTGCCAGGTGCCCGTTGTGCACCGGGTCAAAGGTCCCGCCGAATACGCCTTTATCCATCTCCGTTTACCACTCCAGCTCAATATCACCGCAGCGGACCCTGGCGCCCGGCCTGACGCCCGCCTTTTCCAGTTCCCGGCTCACCTCCGGCCTGTCCAGCCGCTTCCTCAGATATCGCTTTACTTCGGCGCTGACCGTTTTTCCCCGGGTAATAAGCCGCGCCATGCCCGGCGCTTCCACCACGTATACATCACCCTCCCGCTGCACCCTGACCTTCTTCTCTTTCGGCCGTGGATGGAACACCTTCCCGGGTGCCGCCTTTTCCGCCTCACGGCACTCCGCCAGCTTCTCCAACATCGCCGTTGCCTCCGCCATCAGTTCCGGCACGCCCTCTCCGGTCCCGGCGGAAATGAAATGTACCCTTACTCCGGCGCTGCCCAGCTCTCCCCGTCTTGCCTCCATCCGTCTCCGCACCGGGGCCAGGTCTATTTTGTTTACCGCCACCAGCTGCGGCTTCCGCATCAGCGCCGAGTCATAGAGGGCCAGTTCCGCGTTCACCTTCATCATCTCCGCCACCGGCCGTTCGGCGCTCCCGTCCACGAGGTGAAGCAGTATCCTCGTCCGCAGACTGTGCCGCAGGAAGTCATGCCCAAGTCCCCGCCCTAGGTGCGCCTCCTCAATAAGTCCCGGAATCTCCGCCAGCACAAATTGCTTCGCCCCCACCTCCACCACACCCAGCACCGGTTCCAGTGTGGTAAAAGGGTAGCTGCCGATTTTCGGCCTGGCGGCGGAAGCTGCCGCCAGCAGTGTCGATTTCCCGGCATTAGGGTAGCCGATTATCCCCACGTCTGCAATCAGGCGCATCTCCAGGACTATCTGGTCTTCTTCTCCGGGTTCTCCTCCCTGGGCGATTTGCGGTGCCTGGTTCGTCGGCGAACTGAAGTGAACGTTCCCCAATCCTCCCCTTCCACCCCGGGCAACCACCACTTCCTGTCCCGCTTTCTCCAGGTCGGCAATCAGCGCTTCCCCTTCTATCTGCGTCTTCCGGCTCACCAGCGTTCCCGGCGGTACCGCCAGTACCACGTCCTGACCGTCTTTACCGTGCTTTTTTCTCCCCCGCCCGGTTTCCCCGGCTCCCGCCCTGAAGCTCCGCCTCTGCCGGTAGCTGCGCAGACTGCTCTCTGCCGGTACCGCCCTAACGATGACATCCCCTCCCTTTCCGCCATCTCCTCCATCCGGCCCGCCGTACGGGACAAATTTCTCCCTCCGGAAGCTTATCGCGCCGTCACCACCTTTACCCGCTTTTACTATCAGGGAAACCTGGTCGAACATTTCACCTTCGCTCTCTGTGAGCAGACAATATTTACCGTCTATTATACACCAATCTGAATAGATTTCTTTCTGGGGTTTTACAGTATCAGTAATAACGGTTAACGTTTCTGATGGTATTTTAGGAGTGATCCTAGCTGGATAAAAGACAAATATTCGGCAAAAATTCCCCGGTAATCTTTCCTGAAATCGAGAAAAAAGCCACAACTCCCGGATTATATAGTCCGGGGTGGCGAGGAAAAGCCGGCAGTTGAAAGCTGGTCTCTGGCGGTAGACTGGCTGCTGGGCGGGTTTCTGGCTTAGCGCCCGGAGTTTATTGTCCGGGAATTGATAATTTTTTGAATATCCTGCACTTTACGTTTGAGAAATCGGTTGTCGTTTATTTCGGCGGCCACTTTTTTATCGGCGCTGGTTACCGCGGAAGGGTCACGTCCTCCCAGTGCCTCCCCGACCTGCGCCACGGAGAGGCCGGTTTCCTGCCGCAGGACGTGCATGGCTACCCGCCGCGCCAGCGCCGTTGCCTTGTCCCGTTTCGTCCCGGTCAGGTCAGCCGGCTCTATCTGGAAGGTTTTCCCCACCGCCTCCAGCACCAGCCGGGGAGTTATGCCGGGAAAAACTGGCTTGCGGCTGCCCAGGTCTTTTAGCGCTTCCGCCGCCAGGTCAATGGTGGGTGCCGAATGGAATAGCCGGGCATAGGCGAGCACCCGGTTCAATGACCCCTCCAGTTCCCGGATGTTCTGTTTTATCTGCTCCGCGATTAACTCCAGTACCTCCAGAGACGTCTCCGCCCCCTTCTGGGCGGCCTTGGCCTCGAGTATGGCCAGCCGGGTCTCGAACGGCGGGGGCTGAACATCCACGGAAAGCCCCCACTCGAAGCGGGAGCGCAGCCGTTCCTGCAGGAAGCCCATCGCCCCGGGCGGCTGGTCGCTGGTCACCACTATCTGCCGCCCGGCGTTATGCAGCTCGTTGAAGGTATGAAAAAAGCTCTCTTCGGTCTGTTCCTTACCGCCGATAAACTGGATGTCATCGACGAGTAGCATCTCCAGGTGCCGGTACCGGTTACGGAACTCCTCGGTCCTTCTTTCCCGAATCGCCGTGACGAAATCGTTGGTAAACTGTTCCGCGCTGACGCAGAGCACCGCCATATTCCTGGCCAGGGCCGTCTGGCCGATGGCATGTAAAAGATGAGTTTTACCCAGGCCGACACCACCGTAGATGAAGAGGGGGTTGTAGTTCAGGCCGGGGTTCTGGGCCACCGCCTGGGCGGCGGAAAAGGCCAGGCGGTTACCATCGCCCACCACGAAGGATTCAAAAACGTAGTTCTCCTTAAACATGGTGGCGGACAGGAGTTCGCCGTCACCGGCTCTCCGGTTTGTCCGCGGCCGCCCCGGACTAAGGTTGTACTTGCCGTTTACCCGGAAGGAGACTCTGACATCAGGAGAAGCCACGATATCCATCAGAGTTTTCTCGATAAGAGACCGCTGGTTCTTTTCCAGATATTCGGCAATGAAGGTATTCGGTACGCTGACCAGAAACTCGTCGTTCTCGTAACTCAGGCCGGCCGTCTTCTGCAGCCACGTGCGGTAGTTTGGTTTGCTGACCTGAACCTGCAGGACGCCCAGCGTTGCTTCCCAGATTTCTCGAGCTGACCTGTTGCCCATTTATTCCTTTCGACCAATCTATTGACCCGGTTCTATCTTGACGCCCTGCGAAGGGACGAGTTTACCCAGAATCAGGCATAAAAACTCCCCCGGGGGAACTTGTCAGCGAGATGCTTCTGATTGTGGCAAAGTTAACGATTAACAGTGCCAGTATAAAACGCCGCCGGTTTACTGGCAAGGTTTTTCGGGGAAAGCGGTGGCCGTTTTCAGTCCTTGTTACCCCTTGCCAGGTCTGCAAAACTCCCTTTTTTGCCTGATTTTTCGTTGATAAGTATAAACCGGCCGGTTGTGAGGAAATATTTTTGGTGTTAAACTCTGGTACCGGGAGATTGAAATTGCGCGTTATTCTTATGGGTACGCCCCAGTTCGCCGTTGCTCCTCTCCGCCACCTCGTCCTGGAAGGGTACCTGGTGGAGGCGGTTTACACCCGGCCAGACCGGCCGGCCGGCCGGGGACGTTCCCCGCTGCCGCCGCCGGTAAAAAGGGTTGCCCTGGAGTACCAGTTGCCCGTGTATCAGCCCGCCAGCCTGAAGAACGCCGCCGTGATTGACGGCATCGCCAAACTGAGGCCTGATTGTATCGTCGTCGCCGCTTATGGGCAACTCGTGCCTCCACCGGTGCTGGAAATACCCCGGTTCGGCTGTCTTAATCTTCATCCTTCGTTGCTCCCCCGTTACCGGGGGGCCTCACCGGTGCCCGCCGCCATCCTGGCCGGTGATGACTTCACCGGAGTCAGTGTCATGCTCATGGATGCCGGCCTGGATACCGGGCCGCTGCTGGCCCGGTCACAGATACCCATTTCCCCGGCGGATACCGGCGGTACTCTCACCGCCAGATTATCCGGCCTCGCTGCCCGTCTGCTGCCGGAAGTCCTCTCCCGCCGCGCCCGCGGCGATATCACCAGTCGTCCCCAGGAGGAGGCGGAAGCATCTTTTACCCGCCCCCTCACCAAGCGGGAAGGAGAGATTGATTGGAGCCGCCCGGCGTCGGAAATATCCCGCGGTGTGCGTGCCTTCTATCCCTGGCCCGGCGCTTACAGCCGGTGGCGGGGAAAGCGCCTCGGGATTATCGAGGCGGTACCGCTGGCCGGGATAAGGAACGCCGCCGTGGGAGAGGTAGTCGCTCTGGGTGGGGAGGGTGCCGAAATCGGCATAAGTACCGGTTCCGGCGTCCTGAAAGTTTTAAAACTGCAGCTTGAAGGCAAGCGGGCGCTGCCCGCCGCCGAGTTTGCCCGCGGCCAGCGGGGCTTCGTCGGCTCGGTGCTGCCCGGCTGACTTAAAGGAGGCTGCTTTGACTGTGCCGGAAAATATGGACCGGTTCGATACCCTGGTGGCGATACTGGACAGGCTGCGCGGCCCGGACGGCTGCCCCTGGGACCGGGAACAGACCCACGCCTCGCTCCGGGAAAACCTGCTCGAGGAGTGCTACGAAGTGCTTGAAGCCCTCGACGAGGAAGACCCCGCCCAGCTCTGCGAGGAGCTGGGCGACCTGCTGATGCAGGTCCTTTTCCATGCCCGCATCGCGGCCGAGGCCGGGGATTTTGAGCTCGCCGATGTTATCCGCGGTATCAGCACCAAGCTGATCAACCGTCACCCCCACGTTTTCGGCTCCCTGGAAGCCAGAGATTCCGGTGAAGTCTTACGTAACTGGGAAGCCATCAAGAGCCGGGAGCGCGGCGAGGACACCTCTATGCTGGCCAAGGTGCCGCGCCAGTTGCCCGCCCTCGGTTACAGCCAGGCCATCCAGAAACGGGTGGTGCGCGTCGGGTTCGACTGGGAAAATCTCGATGGCGTTATCGACAAGCTCGCCGAGGAAGTTGCCGAGCTGAAAGAGACGGAAAACCAGGTGGAAAGGGCGCGAGAGTTCGGGGACCTGCTGTTCACCCTGGTCAACGTGGCGCGCCGGCTGGGTATCGATTCAGAAACGGCGCTACGGGAAGCCAATAAACGCTTTTACCGCCGTTTCTCCCGGATGGAAGACCTCTGCCGGCGGCAGGGCACGAGGCTGGCCGACCTCTCTTTCGAGGAGCAGAACGCCCTCTGGGAAGATGCCAAGAAGGCGGTGGGCTGAGATACCCGCCGGGAAAGAGACGGTAAGCGGGATAGCCCTTCCCGTGGCGGCGGAGTAATGCAGAGTTACACCATGGCTTGAAGAATATGGTCGGGGCGAGAGGATTTGAACCTCCGACCTCCGCGTCCCGAACGCGGCGCGCTAACCAGGCTGCGCTACGCCCCGCCATAATAAACGGACAGCTACATTATAAGTTTTTCTCTCCGCCGGGGCAAGTCCGGCTTATTGTTGTGATGTTGGGGGCCTCGCATACCAGCATCAAAGGGGGGAGAGAGTACTACGGAGAGCCGGGCTTGTCAAAAACACCCGCACGCCGGTATCATATAAACATATTCGGGTATAGTCAGCGCAGTTGCGCAATTGCGCATTGATTAACTTGATCGGAGTCAAGCCCTATGAAATACGGTGTTATAATCCTGGACGGTGCTTCCGGCTGGCCCATCCCGGAGCGCGGCGGCAGAACCTGCCTGGAGATGGCAGATACCCCCAACCTGGATATCCTGGCCGGTCTGGGCACCATGGGCCTTGCCCGCACCGTCCCTGCCGGAATGGAGCCCAGCAGCGCCTGCGCCTGTATGTCCCTGCTGGGTTATGACCCCAATACCTACTTCCGCGGCCGCGGCGCCATCGAGGCCCGCAGTCTGGGTATCCCCATCGAAGAAGGAGAGGTGGTTTTTCGCTGCAATCTGGTCTCCGTCCGCGATGGCAAAATGCTGAGCTATAGCACCGGCTATATTCCCACCGGGGAAGCGGAGCCCCTCATCACCGCCCTGAATGACGCCCTGGGTACGGACCGGGTGCGTTTTTATCCCGGTCTCAGCTACCGCCACATACTGAAGCTCTCCGGGTACGAAGACTCCCTCCTTGCCGAGTGCACTTCTCCCCATGATATCCCCGGCCGGCCCATAGCCGACTATTTTCCCCGCGGTGCCGGCAGCGAGGTACTCGTTGACCTGATGCGTCGTTCGGAGGCGGTGCTTGACGGGCACCCGGTAAACGCCGCCCGCGTTGCCCGCGGGGAGGTCCCCGCCAGTATGGTCTGGCTGTTCTGGGGCAGCGGTCCGCTGCCGGAGCTGCCCTCTTTCCGCCAGGTGTACGGGCGGAAAGCGGCCATGACTTCCGGCGTCGACCTGCTCAACGGCCTCGCCCGCATACTGGGTATGGACGTGCTCGATATTCCCGGCGTGACCGACGGCCAGGATAATGACTACGCCGCCCAGGGCGCCGGTGCCGTCTCCGCGCTGGAAAAATATGACCTGGTGGTTGTCCACGTTGAGTCCCCGGACGAAGCGGCCCATGACCACGCCATCGATGACAAAATTGCCGCCATCCAGAATATAGACCGTGATATCATCGGTCCTCTCCGCGCCTGCGGCGGTGCTGACTTTCGCCTCCTGGTCCTCCCTGACCATCCCACTCCCATCCCGCTGCAGACGCACGCTGATGACCCGGTGCCCTTTCTCCTCTGGGGGCCCGGCTTTTCTCACAACGGCGCCCGCCGCTTCACCGAGGCGGAAGCCGGAAGCACTGGTCTTTTCCTGCCGGAAGGGTATAAAATAATGGGCAGACTACTGGGAAGGACGGGAACGTAGTGTCCATCATTGTCCAGAAATACGGCGGCACCTCCGTGGCTGACGCGGATAAGATAAAAAGCGTGGCCCGGCGCATCATCCGCACCCGGGACGCCGGCAATCAGGTCGTCGTGGTCGTTTCGGCCATGGGGCACACCACCGACGAGTTGATTGGGCTAGCCTACCGCGTTTCGGAAAAACCGGCCCGCCGTGAGCTTGACGTCCTTCTCTCCACCGGCGAGGTCGTCACCACCACCCTGCTGGCAATGGCCCTGCACGCCATGGACTGTCCCGCCATCAGTCTTACCGGTGCCCAGGCCGGCATCCGGACTGACGCCGCTTACAGCCGTGCCCGTATCCTGGAGGTAGACTCCGCCCGGGTGGTCAAAGAGCTGGAGAAAGGCAATATCGTTATTGTTGCCGGTTTTCAGGGTATCACCTCGGATATGGATATCACTACCCTCGGCCGGGGAGGCTCGGACACCACCGCGGTGGCCCTCGCTGCCAGCCTCGGTGCCGAGGTCTGTCAGATATATACGGACGTCGATGGTGTTTACAGTGCTGACCCCAGGCTGGTTCCGGAAGCCCGGCCTCTCGCCGAGATTGGTTATGAAGAAATGCTGGAGATGGCCAGCTACGGGGCCAGAGTTATGCACCCCCGCGCCGTTGAACTGGGAGAGCTGTTCGATATTCCCATACTGGTTACCTCCAGCTTTAAAGACAGCCCCGGCACACTAATTCACGGAGGCATTTCTATGGAAGTCAGAAATAAAGTGAGCAGTGTCGCTCATGACCTTGACGTGTCCAAGATTACCCTCGTCGGCGTTCCGGACCGGCCCGGCATAGCCTCCTCTGTCTTCGTCCCTCTGGCTGAAGCCGGTATTAACGTGGATACCATCGTCCAGAATGCCAGTATCGCCAATATCACTGACCTCACTTTTACCGTCAGCCGCAGCCAGCTGGACAGAGCTATGGAAGTGGTCACTCCGCTCGCCCGTGAAATCGGCGCCCGGGAATGCGTCACGGATTCCTCGCTGGGCAAGGTCAGTATCATCGGCACCGGTATGCAAAATACTCCCGGTTATGCCGCCCGTATGTTCGGTGCTCTCAGCCGGGCCAACATCAATATCCAGCTGATTACCACTTCGGAGATAAGGATAACCTGCATCATTGAAGAGAGCCTGGTAGAGGACGCAGTGCGCATTCTCCACCAGGCTTTTGAGATAGAAGCTCCGTCCGGATAGGCCGCGCCCGCTTCTTAAACGGCGACGACCTCCTTGACCTCCGGTATTTCCTGCTTCAGGATTTTCTCAATTCCCATTTTCAGGGTCATCGTGGACATGGGGCATCCGGCACAGGCGCCGGTGAGGCTCACCTTTACCGTGCCGTCGCTTACTTCTACCAGTTCCACGTTTCCCCCGTCTGCTTCCAGGGATGGCCGTATTCTGCTCAGTACGTCTTCTACTTTATCCTGCATCGTGTTCTCCTTGGTCTGTTTATTGACTATCTCTTTTCATTGTAACCCGCCGCCGGGAAAGGGTCAAATCAGACGTTTCCGCCTTGTTTACTTCCGGTGGTTGCGTTAAAATATATGGTTACTGGATTCTTATTTCGGGAGCGGGAATGACCTATCAGGAAGAAAGACAGGCACGCCTCAGGCGGCAGCGCAGCCGGAACGCCATTGACCTGGCAATGCAGGGCCAATGGCAGGAGGCCGTCACCGCCAATAAACTCATCCTGGAGGACTTTCCCAGAGATGTTGAGGCGCTTAACCGCCTGGGCAGGGCCTTCATCGAGCTGGGAGAGTATACCAGCGCCCGGGAAGCCTACCGCCAGGCGGCGGAGATAGACCCGTATAACTCTATCGCCCAGAAAAATCTGCAGCGCCTGCAGCACCTGGGTGAGGAAGCAGCTCCGCTGAAAGGGGAAACGCGCCGGGTAGAACCGCACCACTTCATCGAGGAAATCGGCAAAGCCGGGGTGGTCAATCTTTTCCACCTGGCACCGAAGGAGGTGCGCGCCAGGATGGTTGCCGGCGCCGAGGTGGCTTTGCAGGCTGACGGCTCCGGGCTGAACGTGACTAATACCTACGGCGAGTACCTGGGTCAGGTGGAGCCGGCCCACGCCCCCCGCCTCATCCGGTTGATGGACGGCGGTAACCGTTACTCCGCCTCCGTGGTCAGTTCTACGGAGGACTCGATGACGGTCATGATAAGGGAGATATACCAGGACCCCCGTATGCTGGGGCGCCTGTCCTTCCCGCCCCGCGGCGCCGAGGACTTCCGCCCCCACGTGGATGAACGGGTTTTCAAGATGGAGTCAGAACTGGAGGAAGGGATGCCGGAAGATTCCGGTTATACCATCGTCGGGGGGGAGGAGATAGAAGTCCTGCCCGATGAATCGTCCGATGACAGTGAAGACACGGTTAGTGAAGAAGAGTAGGAGGAAATGGAGCTATGACTCTGGGTACCATTAGGCCGATTAGCATTGAAGATGAGATGCGTAATTCCTACCTCGATTACGCTATGAGCGTCATCGTCTCCCGTGCCCTGCCTGATGCCAGGGACGGTTTGAAGCCGGTGCACCGGCGGATACTCTATGCGATGAATGACATGGGGCTGCGCCATAGCAGCCCCCACCGTAAGAGCGCCCGCATCGTTGGCGAGGTTCTCGGTAAATATCACCCCCACGGTGACACCTCTGTTTATGACGCTATGGTGCGTATGGCGCAGGACTTCTCCATGCGCTATCCCCTGGTTGACGGTCAGGGAAACTTCGGCAGCGTGGATAATGATCCCCCGGCGGCCATGCGTTACACGGAAGCCCGCCTTGCCCGCATCGCCGAAGAGATGCTGGTCGATATCGAAAAAGACACCGTCGATTTCATGCCCAACTTTGATGACAGCCTCAAAGAGCCGCAGGTCCTTCCCACCCAGCTGCCCAACCTGCTCCTCAACGGCAGTTCCGGAATCGCCGTCGGCATGGCCACCAATATCCCGCCTCACAACCTGGGCGAAGTTTGTGACGCCATCGGCTATCTTATCGATAATCCGGAGGCTACCATAGATGAGGTAATGGGCTTTATCCAGGGCCCTGACTTCCCCACTGCCGGCATCATTATGGGCCGGGAGGGAATCAGGAACGCTTACGCCACCGGTCACGGCAAGATAGTCGTCCGGGCGCGGGCACGCATCGAAAGTATCCAGCGCACGGACCGGCAAAGGATTGTCGTTACCGAGCTTCCCTTTCAGACCAACAAGGCCTACCTCATCGAGTCTATCGCCGACCTGGTCAAGACGAAGAAAGTCACCGGCATCAGTGATTTGCGTGACGAATCGGACCGCCAGGGCATGCGCATCGTTGTTGAGCTCAGGAAAGATACCCAGGCAGAGCAGATGCTCAATAACCTTTACAAGTACACTGCCATGCAATCTTCCTTCTTCGCCAATATGCTCGCCCTCGTCGACGGGCAGCCCCGCGTCGTCAGCCTGAAGGAAGCCCTGCAGTACTATATCGACTTTCGCCATGAGGTTATCACCCGCCGTTCCCGGTTCGAGCTGAAAGAGGCGCGGGCGCGGGCACACGTCCTGGAAGGGCTCAAGATTGCTCTCGATAACATCGATGAGATTATCGCTACCATTCGGCACTCAGAAACGGCGGAAGCGGCCCGCCAGAGACTGATGACCGGCTTCAACCTTACCCAGGTGCAGGCACAGGCGATTCTGGATATGCAGTTACGCCGCCTGGCCAACCTGGAAAGACAGAAGATACTTGAAGAATATGCGGAAGTACTCAAGAGAATCTCATACCTGGAAGACCTTCTGGCCAACCCGCGGCGCATCCTGGCTCTGGTCAGTGATGAAGTGTCCCGTCTGAAGAAGAACTACGCTGACCCGCGCCGCACCGAGATTAGCGAACAGGGCGTTACCCGCTTCCGGGAAGAAGACCTCATTCCCCACCAAAGGATGGTCGTCCCTCTGAGTAACCGCGGTTACATCAAGAGAGTGCCCGCCCGGGCCTATACCCCCCAGCACCGCGGGGGCAAGGGGATTATCGGCATTGTTACCCGGGAAGAAGATGCCGTCCGGCTGCTTGCCATTGCCGATACCCACGATCTTCTCTTTTTCTTCACCAACCGCGGTAAGGTCTTCAGCCTCAAATGCTACGAACTTCCCGCGGACAGTTCCCGCGTTGCCCGGGGGCAGGCCGTAGTAAACCTTTTCCCCATCGCGGACCGTGAAAGAGTCACCGCCATGGTGGCCGTCACCGAGTTTTCGGAAGACATGTTCCTGCTTATGGCCACCGCCCAGGGTGAGGTAAAAAAGACCGCGGTGAAAAACTTTGCCAGCGTGCGCAGCACCGGCATAATCGCCATGAATCTGGAGGCCGGTGACGAACAGATCGCCGCCTGCCTGGCCTCGGACAAGGATGACATAATCCTGGTTACCCGGCAGGGGCAGTCCATCCGCTTCCCGGTTGCCAGCCTGCGGACGAGCTCCCGTACCAGCGGTGGCGTACGCGCCATCCGCTTCGCCCCCGGCGACCGCATCGTCAGTATGGATACCGTCCGTCCGGAAGATTATTTGCTGGTGGTCACCAGTCTTGGTTTCGGCAAGCTTACTCCTCTCGCCCAGTACCCCCGCCAGCAGCGTGCCGGAAGCGGCGTCCGCACTTTCCGGTTTGTCCAGAAGACCGGCCCGCTCTCCGCCGCCAGGGTGGTTGCCGCCGACGAACAGGTGATGATAATCTCCGCGGGCGGTATCGTTACCCGCACCCCGGTCAAAGAGAAGGACAGGCGCAAGGGTATTACCACTCAGGGGCGCAGCACCCAGGGAGTCCGTCTGATGAGAGTGGACCCCGGAGACGAAGTTGTTGCCATCGCTTCCTTTGACGGCGAGCCGGACCGCACGGCTCAGCAAACGGAGGAAAAGAAGGCCGGCCGGAAGCCGGGGAAAAAGCCAGCCAGAAAATCTGAAGCCAGGTCAGCAAAGAAGGCAGAGAAAAAACCGCCAAAGACCGGGCGGCGGAAGGAAGGGCAGGCCTGAATGATTTTCCGGCAAAGAAATCAAGACTCCTTCCGTGTCCAGCAGTAACCGGGTGACGGCTAGCGGGGAACATAGCCGGTCACTTCCGGCGGAGGAAAGGCCGGGTCTCTGCCAGCCTGCCGTCAGTCCGCCCGGTTTTTGACCTTCTCCTCGCAGTCCGGGTTCACCCGCTGCAGGCCGCAGGCGCTGCAATCACCGTACCGGCAGTCCGCCGTTTCCCGTCCTTCCAGCGTCCTGCGGCATTCACGCTTCAGGAAAGCCTCCGTGACTCCGGTATCGATGTGTGACCAGGGCAGCACTTCGTCCGGTGTCCGCTCGCGGTGGGCATAGAAGCCCGGCTCCAGCCCGCTTTCGCGGAAAGCGCGCTGCCAGGTTTCACCGCTGAAGCGCTCATTCCAGGCATCGAAGCGGGCTCCCAGCTGCCACGCCCAGAAGATAACCCTGCCCAGCCGCCGGTCCCCCCGCGAGAGCACCGCCTCCAGGCGGCTCAGCTCCGGGCTCTGCCAGGACAGCTTGACCCCTTTTCGCGGCAAACCCTGCTGCACTATCTCCAGTTTGGCGTTCAGGCTGGCTTCCTCTTCCTGCCCTACCCACTGGAACGGGGTGTGCGGCTTGGGCACGAACGTGGAGACGCTGATCCTGATGTTCGGCAGTCTGCCGCCGCTCTTTCTCCCCACCGCGCGTATTTTCTCCACCAGCCGGATAATGTCCCCGGCGTCCTCCTCCGTTTCCGTGGGGAGGCCCAGCATGAAATACAGTTTGAGTCCCGTCCAGCCCCGTTCGAAAGCTATCGCCGCCGTTTCCAGCAGTGCTTCCTCCGGGATGTTCTTGTTGATCGCCCGCCGCAGACGCTCGCTGCCCGCCTCTGGGGCGAAAGTCAGCCCCGTCTTGCTCCGGTCCGGCAGGGAGGCCATCAGCCGCAACGAGAACTCATCGATGCGTAAACTGGGCAGGGAGAGGGCCAGGCGAGGGTGCCGCTCGGACAGGCTCTGCACCAGAGCCTCTATCTCCGTATAGTCGCTGCTGCTCAGGGACACCAGGGACAGTTCATCATAGCCGCAGTGGCTGATTATTTCCTCCGCCGCTTCCACCACCTCTTCCTTCGGTCTCTCCCGTACCGGGCGGTAGATGATGCCCGCCTGGCAGAAACGGCAGCCCCGGCTGCATCCCCGCTGTATCTCTATCATCCCCCGGTCATGCACCACTTCTATGTACGGCACTACCGGGGAAGTCACCGGGGGGGGCAGCCGGTCCACTATGCGCCGTTGAACCTTCTGGCTCGCTTCAGCTGCCGCCGGCGCAATGCTCTTTACCGTGCCGTCCTCCCGGTATTCTACCCGGTACAGGTCCGGTACATAGACCCCGGGAATCTTTGCCGCCTTTCGCAGCGAACGCTCTCTGCCGCCGCCTCCCTTTTCCGCCCGGAGGCAATTCAGCAGTTCCAGAACCACGTCTTCCCCGTCTCCGATAACAAAAAGGTCAATGAAGTCCGTCATCGGCTCCGGGTTCAGCGCGCAGCTCCCCCCGGCGATTACCAGCGGATGGGATTCATCTCTCTCCGCCGCCAGTAAGGGGATACCGGCCAGATCCAGCATATTCAGTACGTTAGTGTAGGTCAGCTCGTAACCGAGCGAAAAGCCGATAACATCGAAGTCTCCCAGGGGGGTTTTCGTTTCCAGGCTGAACAGAGGTATCCCTGCTGCCCGCATCTCTTCCTCCATATCCACCCACGGCGCGTAGGCTCTTTCCGCCAGCACATCCGGCTGCCGGTTGAGTATCTCGTAGAGTATGGGGATGGCCATGTTGGACATGCCTATTTCGTACCGGTCCGGGAAGCAGAGTGCCACCCGCAGCGGTACGCTCTCCCAGTCTTTAACAACGCTGTTCCACTCGCCGCCCGTGTAGCGGGCCGGCTTGGTCACTTTACGCAGTAATTTATCCAGGTCGGTCAATTCTTACCTCCGCGCCGGTCTGGTTTGCCCATCCATTTTAAAAGCGTCATTCCAAATAGTAAAGAGAGGCGGGAAACCTCTCTTTACTGCGTTTGCAGGAAACTGACTTTGCCGTCAGACGGTTTACATCTCGCGGAACTCGCCTTCCACGGTGCCTTCTCCGCCTTCACCTTCGTCGCCTTTATCGGAAGAAGGCTCGCCTTCCGGCGGCGTCTCTCCTTCCTGAGGCGGGGTCTGCTGCTGGTAAATGGCGCTGCCCACTTTTTGCATTACCTCATTCAGTTCCTGGGAGGACTGCTTGATTGCTTCCACATCGCTTCCCTGCAGGGCGGAACGCACCGCGGCCACTTTGCCTTCCACTTCCTGGTTCAGTTCCTCGGAAATTTTTTCCTTATTCTCGCGGAGCGTCTTCTCGGCGGTGTAGGCGAGCGTGTCCGCCATATTGCGCGTTTCCACTTCCTCGCGTCGCTTGCTGTCTTCGGCGGCGTGCGCCTCCGCCTCCCGCTGCATCTTCTCCACCTCTTCCTTGCTCAGCCCGCTGGAGGCGGTAATGGTTATTTTCTGTTCCCGGCCGGTGCCTTTATCAACGGCGGTCACGCTCAGGATACCATTGGCATCAATATCAAAGCTGACCTCTATTTGCGGTACGCCGCGCGGGGCCGGGAGGATGCCATCGAGCATAAACCTTCCCAGCGTGCGGTTGTCCGCCGCCATCGGCCTTTCCCCCTGCAGTACGTGGATTTCCACGCTCGGCTGGTTGTCCGCGGCCGTGCTGAAGACCTGGCTCTTGGAGGTGGGTATCGTGGTGTTGCGCGGGATAAGGGGTGTCGCCACCCCGCCCAGGGTCTCGATGCCCAGCGACAGCGGCGTCACATCGAGCAGCAGCACGTCTTTCACGTCACCCTTGAGCACACCGGCCTGAATGGCGGCGCCTATCGCCACCACCTCGTCCGGGTTCACGCCTTTGTGCGGTTCCTTGCCGAAGAACTGCTGCACTTTTTCCTGCACCAGCGGCATGCGGGTCTGGCCACCCACCAGTATCACTTCGTCAACCTGGGCGGTCGTCTTTTCCGCGTCCACCAGGGCCTGCTTGCACGGTTCTATCGTCTTCTCCACCAGGTCCATCACCAGCTGCTCCAGTTTGGACCTGGTCAGCGTTATCGCCAGGTGCTTCGGGCCGCTGGCATCGGCGGTGATGAAGGGAAGATTGACCTCCGTCTGCTGGACCGTGGAAAGCTCGGCCTTTGCTTTCTCGGCCGCTTCCTTCAGCCGCTGCAAGGCCATCTTGTCCTGCCTCAGGTCTATTCCCTGGTCCCGCTTGAACTCGTCGCACAGCCAGTCCATCACTCTCTGGTCGAAGTCGTCGCCACCCAGGTGGGTGTCTCCGTTGGTGGATTTAACCTGGAAAGTGCCTTCGCCCAGCTCCAGGATGGAGATATCAAAGGTCCCGCCGCCCAGGTCATAAACGGCGATGGTTTCGTCATGCTTCTTGTCCAGTCCGTAAGCAAGGCTGGCCGCCGTCGGCTCGTTGACGATACGCAGCACTTCCAAACCGGCAATCTTGCCGGCGTCCTTGGTCGCCTGGCGCTGGCTGTCGTTGAAATAGGCCGGCACCGTAATCACTGCCTCGGTAACTTTTTCTCCCAGATAGGCCTCTGCGTCCGTCTTTAGTTTTTGCAGAATCATCGCCGATATTTCCGGCGGGCTATAGTCCTTGCCGCTCATTGTCACCGCCGCGTCCCCGTTGGCCGCTTTGCTTATCTTGTAGGGCAGCATTTTACGGTCATATTCCGCGGACGGCTCGTCAAACTTACGCCCCATCAGGCGCTTGATGCTGAAAATGGTGTTATCCGGGTTGGTCACCGCCTGACGTTTGGCCACCTGCCCCACCAGGCGTTCCCCGCTCTTGCTCATCGCCACTACGGAAGGGGTAATCCTGCCGCCCTCCGCACTGGAGATGATTACCGGTTCGCCCGCCTCCATTACCGCCACCGCCGAATTGGTTGTTCCCAGGTCAATACCAATCACTTTAGCCATTTAGCTTTCCTCCTTCTCTGCCGCTTCTCCGTTGCCAACCACTACCATGGCTGGTCGAATGACTCTGTCGTGCAGTTTGTAGCCTTTTTGCAGCTCTTCAGTAACGATATTTTCTTGTCCCCCCGCCTGCCTTACCGCTTCGTGGAGATTGGGGTCGAATTCTTTCCCCACCGCTTCTATCTCCTTCAGCCCCTGAGCTTCCAAGCTGGTCCTGAGCTTCCGGTCTATGAGCCTGATACCGTCTACCCAGGTCAGGTCTTCCAGTTCCGCCGGCAGCGAGGCTAAAGCTCGCTCCAGGTCGTCCAGCACCGGCAGCAGGCTGTACATCAGCGCCGCGTTAGCAAACCTGACGAACTCTTCTTTCTCCTGCTCGGCGCGCTTCTTGTAGTTGATGAAATCAGCCTGGGCTCGCTGCCAGTTGGCCAAGTAGCCTTCTGCCTTTGCCTTTTCTTCGGCGAGGGCCTCGCTCAGGCTGGCGGCTTCCTCTTCGTTTTCCTCCGGTACCGTGTTCCCGTTGTTCAGTTTTTCCTCATTTTGCATACGTCTCTATCCTAATTTTTTACAGTGTTTGATTGCTATGACTTTGGTCACCATCTCTGTTTGAATGCCAGGCGTCAGCTGGTACCTGTTTGTCCCTCTTCAGGTTTCAGTTCTTTCCCGTAAAGCCCGGCCACCAGTCCGCTCAGCAGCGACGACAGGTAGACTACTGTGGAAATGGTGTGGGCGTAGGACATCCGCGTGGGTCCCACCACGCCTATGGTGCCCTCCGCCTCTCTGGGCAGGCCGTATCGGCTGACTACCACGCTGTAATCACGGAAAGACGCTTCTTTGTTCTCCCCGCCGATGATTACCCGTACTCCGCGGCTGGAAAGACCGGCCGGGCTTATCATCTTCAGCAAACGCCGGTGCTCCACCAGTTCCATCAGGCCCAGCAGTTTCTGGTTCCGGGTAAATTCCGGCTGGTTTAGCATAAAATGCAGTCCATCAAGGTAAGGCTCCTCGTATTCCTGTTCATCCTCGGCCCGCATCATCTCCACCAGATAATCGGTTAACTGTTTTTCCACCGGGGAGAGGATGATGTCTTTGGCCTGTATCTTCCGGCGGGACATGCCGCCATAAACATGGTTGAACCGGTTGGTGATGGCCGTTAATTCCGTCTGGGATAGGGGAGTGTCAAAGATAACCAGGCGCTGCTTCAGTTTTGCCCCGTTCAACACCAGCACCACCAGCACCAGTCCGTCCTGCAGCGCCACCAGCTCCAGGTGCTTGAGACGGCAGTCTGTTGACTTCGGCATTGTCACCACCGCCACGTTTTTTACCTGGCGAGCCAGCAGAGTTGCCGCCAGACTCAGCCACTTTTCCAGTTCTCTTTCCACCTGGTGAAAAAGGTGGCTCATCAGGCGCTGTTCCGATGGGGAAAGCATCACGTCCTGCAGCGATTCCACGTAATAGCGGTAGCCTTTATCTGACGGAACACTTCCCGCAGAGGGATGAGCGCGGTGGATATAACCTTCCTGCTCCAGCCGTGACATCTCGTGACGTATGGTCGCCGAGCTCACCCCGAGGTTCGCATCGGCCACCACCCTCTGGGAAGGGACCGGCAGGGCCTCCCGGATATACTGCCCGACGATTGACTTCAGTATCGCTCCGCTTCGTTCCGTGAGCATCTTTTCCCCGTTAGCACTCTTGACCTTAGACTGCTAATACGTTCTTAATTTACCATTTTAGCGCCCCACTGTCAAGAAGGCTGCTTTCCTCGCTGCCGGTGGCCTCGCCTTGACCTGTAGCCTCGCCTGTGCTATATTTGAACAGATAGATGGATATTAACTGGCTGGGCTATTCCTGCTTCCGGATTAAAGGGAAACAAGCTACGGTTATCACCGACCCTTATTCGCCCGACTTGGGCTATTCGCTGGGCAAGCCGGCGGCTGACATCGTCACCGTGAGTCATCAGCACCCCGGTCACAATTACGTGTCGGGTGTTTCCGGAGCTAGCGGAACGCCGCGTCACATCACCGGACCGGGTGAGTATGAGGTGCGCGGTGTTCTTGTCATCGGCTTTCCCGCCTTTCACGATGCCGAAGGCGGTGCTCAGCGAGGTAAAAACACCGTTTATCTGATAGAGATAGACGGTGTAACTGTCTGTCACCTGGGTGATCTGGGGCATTCCCTGAAAACGGAGCAGGTGGAAGAAATTGACGAGGTCGACGTGCTCCTGCTGCCCGTGGGGGGAGTTTCCACCATCGGAGCGGTCACGGCGGCGGAAACTATCCGCCAGATAGAGCCGAAAATAGTCATCCCGATGCACTACAAGACCCCGGAGCTAAAACGGGAGCTGGAGCCGCTGGAAAAATTCCTCAAAGAAATGGGTACCGGTCAGGTAGAGCCGCAGCCGAAAATATCCGTCACTCCGTCCTCTCTGCCGGTAAGCACGCAGGTGGTCTTGCTCAGCTGTTAAGTCGGCTCGTCCGTTATTTTGTCCGTAATTTCCGCGAGCCTCTTTAGCGCTTTCCCCGTCCCCATTTTCCCCGCCTCTACCTCAGCGCAGACATCCTCAATCTCTTTCAGCTTCTCCCCGATCCGTCTTGCTTCTTCCTCGGCCTTGCGCTTCGCCTCCTCCTTTGCCTCCCGCTCCGCCTGTTCTCTGGCCCGCTTTTCCTCCTCGGCCTTGCGCTTCGTCTCCTCCTTTGCCTCCCGCTCCGCCTGTTCTCTGGCCCGTTTTTCCTCCTCGGCGGCTTTCTTTGCCGCTTCAGCCTCCAGTCTGGCCTTTTTTCTGGCGGCTTTCTCCTCCTCTTTTTTTGCCCTTTGGTCCTCTTCGGCGGCCTTTCTCGCTGTTTCGGCCTCCCGCCTGGCTTTTTCTATAGTTTCCCGCTCCGCCTGTTCTCTGGCTTTCTTTTCCTCCTCGGCCTTGCGCTTCGTCTCCTCCTTTGCCTCCCGCTCCGCCTGTTCTCTGGCTTTCTTTTCCTCCTCGGCGGCTTTCTTTAGCGCCTTCTTCTCGGCTTCTGCCTGCTTCCGTACCGGCCTGCGCCTGGGTATCGGTCCGCCCTTCGGTAAGGGGTACCGGCAGTATTCACAGTAATCGCCGCTGGTTTTCTGCCCGCAGTTAGGACATCTCACTTCACCAGACCTCGATTATTCCGTCTTGCCAGTAATATAGCACAATCGGGTCTGGAGCAAAAGACTCCATCCTTTTACCTTCCCGGACCATGCCTTGGACTCATTGCCAACACCATCACAATGACTGTCAGAAGCACGACGGTTACGAGCAGACCGCCGATGATGTACATTATCCGGTCGGGCATAACCTGATTCTGTGCCGAAGGGGAAGCAGGTGGCGGTGGCGGCGGTGCGGGTGTGGGCTCTGGCGATGTCGCTGGTGGAGGGGTTACTGTCGGCTCCGGCGGTACCGGCGCTGCGGGCGGCGGTGTTAACGGCGGCGTTTGCGGCCCCGCCGCGGACCCGGTCTTGAAGACCCCCACTGCACTCCAGTCGCTGTAGGTACTGCGGTTAATCGCTCTTACCTTCCAGTAGTAAATGGTGCCCTGGTCCAGGCTCAGGTTGCTTTGCCAGGCGGTGGCGGGTAAAGCGTAGGCACCGGTCCTGGTGATTACCGGACTGGTAAACTCCGCGTCAGTGGCCACCAGAAGTTCGTAGCCCTCAGCTCCGGGTACTGAGGTCCATTGAAACAGGGGTTGGCGGGACGCCCCTTCCGCGCCCGCTTTCGGGTTCTGCAATTCAAGTGTTGACAATCCCGTGTCCAGGGTAGTGGTGAATGACCGTATTTCTGACCAGGGACCCGGTACCGGGGATTCAGCCCGTACTCGCCAGTAGTACCCGGCTGCCGGCGTCAGGTCCGGGAGCCGGGCGGAGGTGGCTCGGGTAGTCCCCTCGAACCCGGCGGGCACGGAAGAAAAATCGGTATCATAATCGAGCTGCCATTTATAGCTGGTGGCACCGCTTACCGACTCCCAGTCCAGGCTGATATTGCTTACTGCTTCATTGATGGGCGTGCCGATTCCCACCGCGTTATCCGGTGGCGAGGTCAGCGTTACTGTTGCCGTCAGGCTATCATGGAAGGTCATCAGCCGCGGGCCGGCAGTATCAATTGCCCACAGCCGGCTCCCGCTTTGCCACAGGCCGGAGAGAATGGCGCCCTCATTCAGCCCGCGGGTAACCGTATTGAAAGAAGGCCCCAGCGGGTACGCCGGGTTCAAACACCGTTCCATACCGCCGTCCGCCTGTGAATTGGCGCTGTATAGTGCGCCGCCGCCGGATATAGTCAGTTTGCCCAGTGTGGCGCCTGGCGGCAGCGTCCCGTCTATACTTTCCCAGTCGCCCGGATTGCCGATGCTGAACCGGTAGACTCCTTTACCGGCGCTGCTGCTCGTCGCGTAGACGGTGTTGTTACGGCTGAAATCGGCGTCGAAGGCAACATTTATCGTCCCCGCCAGCGGCGCCGCGCTGGCATCCGGCGGCAGGGGCCGGAAAGTTGCTCCGTCATCGTCGGAGTGGTATACCCAGCCGTTGCTATTGCCGGCCAGAATGTTCCCGTCCTCTGCGTAATCCGGTGACAGCGCTATCGAGGTCAGTGCCTGGCTGCCCACGTTTACCCCGGCCTCATATGCCATACCGCCGTTGTTGCTCCGGTAAAGACGCCCGTGGCTCCCGTCATAACTGCCGATGAATATCCTTTCGTCGTCGGCCACTGCCCAGGCGTTAATCGTGAAAGGGTTCCCGGTTCCCGGGTCGGCCGTCATCCGGAGGCTGAAGTTCTGTCCGTGGTCGGTGGATTTCCATACCGCCGCGCGCCCGTGGCTGCTGCCGGCCAGGAATACCACCCCGCTTCCCCGCCCGTACCGCGGGGAAACCGCCACCAGGTCCAGGCTGTCCACGTTGCTCGAAGAGCTGTTCAGTATCCGTTGCCAGTCCTCTCCCCCGTTCCGGCTCCGCCACAGGCTGTGCGTTCCCCCGAAAGTGACCATAAACAGGGTGCCGTCTCCGGTGTAGTTTGGTGAGGGCGCCACATCTACGATGCTGCTCATCCCGGTGTCCGCCAGGCTTGTCTGGTCCCACGTTCTTCCTCCGTCCTCGCTTACCGAGAAAGCGCTCTCGCTGCCGCTGGTTGTTGCGTAGGCTTTCTTTCCTCCCTCCGCCACCAGCACCCGGGTATCTGTGCTTCCGGTCGGGCTTCGCCGGCTCCTGGTCCAGCTTGCTCCGCCGTCATCGCTGAAATAGGTCTGGCTGCTCGCTGCTGCTCCCGCCAGCAGCCGGGCGCTGTCTCCGCTCCCGCTTACCGCCAGACCGGTGATATCCGTATTGCTTTGCCCGTAGCCGGCCGCCACGTTGAGGTCGGTCGTTGTGGAGTTGTCCGGCGCT
>CAZTMR010000015.1:0-20147 GCA_964615345.1 uncultured Dehalococcoidaceae bacterium
TTTATCGGTTCACTTTTCAGGCTTTAACAGTTCACTTTTCAATTTTTTTTAACATATCCGCAAAACCTATTGACAAATTATAAAGAGAACTCTATACTGAGGTCGAAAATTCTACGATTACGGTTTTTCAATAACTGGATATTGCTGGCTAACGAGAAACTGGAACTTGTTTTTACGGATGGATATGTGATGTAAAGGACAACCAGAGACGCGCCCGACGGCTTTCCCATCTGGAGGGAAAGTACGGTGGCTTCCCAGACTTGGCTTTACGAGTCGAGCCGAATTTGGGAAGCCTTAGTATTTAGGGGGGTATTAAACCCGGAAAAAATTCAGGGAAAGAAAGGACTGATAATGAAGAAAAAGAATGTCATCATCATCGGGTCAGCGGGAAGAGATTTTCACAACTTCAATACGTATTACCGGGATAATGAAGCCTACAACGTGGTTGGATTTACCGGTTCGCAGCAGATACCGGACATCTTCGGAAAGAAGTACCCGGCGGAGCTGGCGGGAAAGCTGTACCCGGACGGAATCCCGATTTACGCCGAAGGGGAACTGCCCCAGCTGATACCGGAACTGGATGTCGACGACTGCGTTTTCGCTTACAGCGATGTTTCCTTTCACACGGTGATGGGAATAGGGGCGATTGTGAACGCGGCCGGGGCCAATTACGTTCTACTCGGTCCCAAAGACACGCAACTCAAGAGCAAGAAACCGGTTATTGCCGTGGGAGCGGTGCGCACGGGGGCCGGGAAAAGCCAGACTTCAAAGAAGATTATCCGGCTTCTTATGGAAAAAGGGCTCAGGGTAATCGCGGTGCGCCACCCGATGCCGTACGGAGACCTGGCCGCGCAGAAGGTTCAGCGCTACGCCGAACTGGATGACCTTAAGAAGCATAATTGCACCGTGGAAGAGATGGAGGAGTACGAGCCGCACATCGTCCAGGGGAATGTGATATACGCCGGTGTGGACTATGAAGCGATTTTAAGGGCGGCCGAGAGTGACCCGGGCGGGTGCGATGTGGTACTCTGGGACGGCGGCAATAATGATTTCCCGTTTTACCGGCCGGACCTGATGGTGGTGGTAGCCGACCCGCACCGTCCGGGTCATGAAGTCTCCTATTATCCGGGAGAAATCAACCTGCGCATGGCTGATGTTATCGTGATTAACAAGATAGACAGCGCCAGCCCGGAGAACATTCAGATAGTTCGCAACAACATCTCCCGGGTAAACCCGAACGCAACCGTGATAGAGGCTGCGTCACCTATAAAGGTGGATAACCCGGAAATTATCAAAGGCAAACGCGTCCTGGTCATTGAGGACGGACCGACGCTGACACACGGGGAGATGAAATACGGCGCGGGCACAGTTGCCGCGCAGCGTTACGGCGCCGCGGAACTGGTAGACCCGAGGCCGTATACCGTGGGAAGAATTACCGAAACCTTCAAGCTTTTCCCGGCTATCGGGGCATTGCTGCCGGCGTCCGGCTACGGCGAGCAACAGTTGAAAGACTTGGAGACGACGATTAACAAAACCGAGTGTGATGCGGTGGTAGTGGCAACGCCGATAAATCTGGGCCGGATTATCGATATCAACAAGCCGAACACTCGTGTCTACTACGAGCTCCAGGAAATCGGTGAGCCGGACCTCATCAGCATCCTTTCGGACTTCGGGAAGAAGCATAGTCTCCCCCTGAAGGATTGAAACGCCAAGTAGGTAACGTGGAGGGAAAGTGCATCGCTTTTTCTGTACGGGACAGCCTCTGCAGGTGACACCTTGTAAAGGGAGGTTTGCCTATAAGAAATAACCGGCGCATCATATAATCAGGCCACCGCATAATCTGATTTTAACCGAGGAGGACATTTAGATGACAAAGATTGTGAATTCCTGGAACGAATGGGACTCGCTGAAACGGGTTATCGTGGGAAGACCGGAGGGCACAAACGTCCCGGCGCCGGAGCCGGCCTGGTGGTACGATCTTCCGCTGGGAGGGTTCCCGCTGGGGCAATGGGGACCTTTCCCCCAGGAGATGGTGGACGCCGCCAATGAACAGATGAACTATTTTGTGCAGCAGCTCGAACAACGGGGTGTCATCGTCGAGCGAATCGATATTCAGCCGTTCATGATGAACGTGCCGGTATCTAACCCTTACTGGACGCAGCTGAACTGCCATGGCGTGAACAACACGCGCGACGTTACCATGATTCACGGGAACTACATCGTTGAGGCCACTACCTGCCGGCGTTCCCGTTACTGGGAGCGGTTCAATCTCCGGCCAATCTTTGAGAGGTATTTCAGAGAAGACCCCGAGGTAGTCCACTTTGCCGCGCCGATGGCCATGCTCACCGACGAGTCCTATGTCAGGAATTACTACTATGATTTTGAGCACACGTGGACCGATGAGGAAAAGAGGCAAAGGCTTTACGACTGGAAGTTCCAGCTGACGGAGAAGGAGCCTCTCTGGGACGCAGCCGATGCGATGCGGTTCGGTAAGGACATTTTCCACCAGGGTTCGTGCGTGACGAACCGGGCGGGCATGGACTGGCTGAAACGGATGTTTTCATCACTCGGCATCAGGGTGCACCACGTCCTGTTTGATACTCCCGATGACAAGAACAAGCCGGACAACTACCACCCGTGGCATATAGACGTAAACCTGGTGCCACTGCGGCCGGGACTGGCGGTATACAACCCGGACTGGGCGCCGAGAACACCGGAACTCTGGGACCTGTTCAAGAAGAACGACTGGGAGCTGGTTCCAGCAGCAAGGCCGGTACACGTGCACAAGAATAAAGTTTACCTGACCGGTCTTTACGAGGGTAAGTCATGGATTTCCATGAATACTTTCTCCATCGACCCGAAGACGGTCTGCGTGGAAGCACACGAGACGGCCTACTGTGAACAGCTGGACAAGCTGGGCTTTGAAGTGGTCCCGATTCCCTACGATAAAGTAATCCCCTTCGGCGGCGCGTTGCACTGTACGACACTGGACGTATACCGCGAAGGCAAGATGGAGGACTACTTCCCGAAACAGGTACCGGGTTATTAAACGCCGATCAGACGAGAGCACTAGATGACCCGTCAAGAATACAGGGCGGAGGTGGTTTCCCGAATAAAAAATAGCAAAGGAGAAAAAGGATGACTGGCATGCAAATCGGTCTCATCGCCCTGGTGGCGCTCTACTTTGTCGTCGGCGTGGCAACATATGTCTTCGTCCGG
The DNA here is from genome assembly GCA_964615345.1 of uncultured Dehalococcoidaceae bacterium. Lineage (GTDB taxonomy): Bacteria > Chloroflexota > Dehalococcoidia > Dehalococcoidales > RBG-16-60-22 > JACZSH01. Next base: position 3,220 of record CAZTMR010000015.1, read on the forward strand.
GGCAGTGGTAAGCGCTTCATCATCGCCGGTAAAAGACTCCCTTTGCTCGTGATAGGAACAATGCTGCTGGCCCAGGCCCTGGACGCCAATTCCACGCTGGGGAGCGCGGCTGGCACGTACAGCCTGGGGTTCTGGGCGGGTTTCGTGTTTCCGCTGGGGCTGGCCCTGTGTCTGCTTGTTACCGGCCTCTGGTTTGCTAAACCCCTGAACCGGATGAACCTTATCACCCTGCCTGATTTCTACTTCCGGCGATTTGGTAAGCTGGTAGAAGTTATTGTCTCCCTCTTGATGGCGTTCAGCTTTATTATCCTGGTAGCGGGTAACATGGCCGGCGCCGCCTGGATTATATCCACTATCTTCAGCATAGATTATTTCACCGCTCTCATTATCATGAGCGTTATCGTTCTGATATACACCTTCAGCGGCGGGCTATTCTCATGCGCCTCCACAGACGTGGTGCAAATATACCCCGCGCTTATCGCTTTTACGGTAAGCGCCGTCTGGATGGTTTATACTTATGGATGGGGATATTTTTCTGAAGCGATACCTCCCCATTTTCTCGATATGAGCGGTCTGACCTCTATTGAAAACGGAGCGCTTTTGAACTGGGCAGGCATCCTGGCTCTCGGCCTGGGTGACATTGTCGCCCTCGACTTTATGGAAAGAATCTTTGCTTCGAAAAACCCGGAGACCGCGCAGAGAGGCTGTTTTTACGGGGCTGGATTCACCCTAGTTGCCGGCCTGGGTGCTTCTTTCCTGGGCCTGATGGCGATACGGCTTTTCCCGGATGTGGCCGACCCGAGAACAGTGCTGCCGCTGATGGCCACAATGACCCTCCCGTTTTTGCTGGGGCTGTTCGTGATGGGCGGCGTGCTCGGCGCCGGGATGTCAACGGCCAACGGTGGGCTGCTGGGAGTATCTGCCGTGTTCGGCAGGAACCTGCTGCAAAGGAACGTGCTGCCGCGGATACACCAGAGGAGAGCGAGAAAGCTTGGTGTGCCCATAGAGGAACTGACCATTGACTGGCACCTCATGGACCGCCGGCTTCTCAGATACGCCCGTCTGATGACCGTACCGGTAATGGCAGCAGCGGTATACCTAGCTTATGTAAAACCAGAGCCAGGGATAATGCTGGTGCTGGCTTTTGACGTGGTCTTCGCCGGGTGTCTGGTCCCTCTGACGCTGGGCCTGTTCTGGGAAAAAGCGAACTCTCATGGGGCGCTGGCGGCGGTAGTGGTCGGTTCCATCCTGCGGTTAATCCTGTTTTTTACCATCCCGGAACACCTGGCCGGACTGGATACGTTAATCCCACCGGTGGTTTCCCTGCTGGTAATGGTGTCGGTATCCCTGATGACCCAGAAACAGGACCCGCCAAAGCATAACGTTATCCATGAAGTGCCTACGGACGAAGAGGTAGCCAGGGCCATCCGCTAGGACGCGGGGTAATATCGGGCGTTGTTCGGAGGTGAGGAAAAAAGATGGGAGAAAACAGAAACAGAACGTTCGTTATTGCGCTCGGCGGCAATTCCATTCTCAGGGAGAAAGAGAAAGGTAGCGCCGAAGAGCAGTACGCAAACCTGAACCGCACCGCCGAGCAATTACTGGATCTGCTCAGCAGCGGAAACCGGGTCGTCATCACTCATGGTAACGGCCCGCAGGTGGGCAATTTACTCCTCGCCGATGAAGCCGCCAAGGATGTGGTGCCCCCGATGCCCCTCGACGCTCTGGGGGCGCAAACAGAGGGGTTTATGGGTTACATGATACAAAATACCCTGGCCAACCATCTGAGACAGGCGGGGGCACCACATAACATCACCACGGTAATAACGCAGGTAATAGTAGACGGGAATGACCCGGCTTTCCAGAACCCTTCCAAACCGATAGGCCCTTTCTACGATGCCAGCCAGGCAAAAAGGTTGCAGCGGCAGAGAGGGTGGAACATCATCGAAGACAGTGCCCGGGGGTACCGGCGAGTCGTTCCTTCGCCGCTGCCGACCAGCATCCAACAGGCGAGAATCATCAAAAGTATGCTGGAAGCGGGGGAGATAGTGATCGCCGTGGGTGGCGGTGGAATACCGGTGGTGAGGGAAAAGAACCGGAACCTGCGCGGGGTGGAAGCGGTAATAGACAAAGACTACGCTTCGGCGCTGCTGGGCATTCAGCTGGATGCGGATGTTCTGTTCATTCTGACCGCCGTGGAGCACGTCTACCGGGACTTTTCCAGACCCGAGCGTAAAGCGCTTGATAATTTGAGCCTGGCCGAAGCCAAAGAACTCCTGGCGGAAGGCCACTTCGGCAGGGGAAGTATGGAGCCGAAGATACGCGCGGCGATTATGTTTCTGGAAGGGACTGCCCGGGACCGGTCTCGCCAGCGGAAAGTGATTATCACTCTTGCCGAAACGGCACTGAAAGCGCTGGAAGGAAAAACGGGGACAACAATCACGCATTAACTCCGGAGAAGAGTAGCGCGAACCGGCAATCTGCCAGGGTTTTCCTCTCGCGGTCTCCATACCTCCGGCAGTAACAGGCGTTTGTATTCCAGTGCGGTTTAATAGTAAGATACAGTGAAACGAACGCAAGGGTTAGCTCAGAAGTGACGGTGAACTGGAAAATAACGGCGACCACGATATTTTGTGACGCAATCGACGACGAAGCCACGCTTATTGTTTTCAAGGACGGTACGGCAAAATGCGCCGCCTACCTGAAGTACGGCAGTCCAGACCGGGAAACCGCCCGCTTGCTGAGCGAGAAAGGGAAACGAACGGCGCGTCAACTCAAATGTGAAGGGCCGGAATGTTTCCGCCTGAAGCAGTACCGGGACAGACTCTTTACCGGGAGCGGAACCTAAATGACAGCCGGTAACCGTCCCAGGATAACCGTTGATGAAATCTCCCTGTCTTTCGGTGGCGTAAACGCCCTGATAGACATCAGCCTGGAAGTAAGGGATAACGAGATACTGGCGATTATCGGGCCGAACGGGGCCGGTAAAACCTGTCTGCTTAACTGCATCAACGGTTTTTACAAACCACAGAGGGGTGAAATATACTTCGATGACCGGAAAATAACCCGTATCCGTCCGGACCGTGCCGCCCGGATGGGCCTGGCGCGGACTTTCCAGAATATTGAACTTTATACCGGTCTGAGCAGCCTGCAGAATATCATGGCCGCCCGGCACGTACTGATGAAGCAGAACGTCCTGAGCAGCGCGCTGTATTTCGGCCCGGCGCACCGGGAAGAAATCGAGCACCGCAAGACGGTGGAAGATATCATCGATTTCCTGGAAATAGAGCCGATAAGGCACAAAACCGTCCACATGCTGCCCTACGGCATGCGGAAGAGAGTGGAACTGGGACGCGCCCTGGCCCTGGAACCGGAAGTGCTGCTTCTGGACGAGCCGATGGCGGGGATGAACCTGGAGGAGAAGGAAGACATCGCCCGCTTCATAATCGACATCTTCGAAGGCCAGGGGAAGACGTACCCGGAATCTCCGGTGCTCAGAGACGGGGTTAGCTGCATCGTTCTGGTGGAGCACGATATGGGGGTGGTAATGGACATTGCTGACCGCATCGTCGTGCTGGACTTCGGGCGGAAAATAGCCGAAGGCACACCGGAAGAAATCAAGACCAACCCGAATGTTATTGCCGCTTACCTGGGGGAAGAGCACCGCTAGCCAGGGCTATTCCCAGCGCCGGCGGTCATCTATGGCAGGAGCATCCGCGGCGATGCTTCCTTTCGGGACAAACTCGATAGCATCGAGCTTTAAACGGCACACTTCTTGAAACCTCTGCGCCAAGTCAGCGGCCAGGGATTTTCGGCTTTCTTTAGAAGCGCGGCCTTTCAGTTCGATCTGGAGAGATACCTCGTCACGGTATTCCGGCCGCGTAACCAGAAGCTGGAAACGAGTGATGCGGTCAAACCCCGCGCAAATCTGGGCCGCCTGACGGGCAACGACGAACATACCGCGCACTTTAACGGCGTCTCCGGCACGTCCCAGGATACCCGTAAGCCGATTAGAGGTACGACCGCAGGCACAGGTCTCATCAGTATAAGCGCCCAGATCACCGGTGCCGAAGCGGACGAGCCCCCATACCCTGTTGTGTATGGGCGTGACCACCACTTCACCGGTTTCCCCGGGGCCGAGCTGTTTACCGGTGTCCGGGTCAATAATCTCGATAACGTATTCGTCCATAAAGTGCATTCCGGACTGGCAGCGGCACTCGTAGGCGAGGGCTCCTCCCGACTCGGTTACCGCGTATGTCTGATAGGTGTCTATGGTGTAATCATCAGCGAAAGTCCGGCGCAGGGACGGCGGCAGCATTTCGCCGGTGAACCAGGCACGGCGGAGATTAAAGTCCCGGCGGAAGTTGTAACCCATCTCTTCAGAGCGCTTGATCAGCGCCATCAGAAAGCTGGGAGTACCGACAAACCCGTTCGCGTTCAGGTCATACATCGTCCTGACCTGAATCTCGGTACTGCCGGTGCCCATTGGAACAACCGTAGCGCCGCAATCTCGAGCGGCCTCGTGGAAGAGTATCCCGGCAGGCGAAAGGTGATAGGTGAAAGTGTTGACGACAACGTCTCCTTTGCGGAAACCGGCCGCCCAGAAAGACTTGGCAAACCAGCGGATGCCGGAGTGCTGGATGGGTTCATATACGGGACCGGGGGAGAGAAAGACGCGCTCAATCTCTTCCGGAGGAATGGCGAGAAAACCTCCGTAAGGCGGAGACTCTTTCTGTTTCTCGATAATATCCGCCTTACGGGTGACAGGCAGTTTTTCCAGGTCCCGGACGTGACGAATATCATCAGGGTGAAGTCCAGAGCGCTCAAAAGTAGCCTTTACCGCCGGGGTGTGGCGATAGGCGTGCGCTACCGTCCGCGCCAGTTCCCGGCTCTGGTACGCGTCTCTTTGCCCGGCTGACATCGTTTCCAGGTCATCGAAAAACTCGTCGGCGCGTCCGGTTACAGCCATCGCTTCCGCCTTTTATAGTGTTTTACCTCCCGGTAGCTTTTCCGGGTACCCATCGCCGAAAGGCCCATATAAAACTCTTTTACGTCCTCGTTGTTTTTCAGAAATTCAGCGTTGCCATCCAGGACGATACGCCCGTTTTCCAGCACGTAACCGTAATGAGCGATACTCAACGCAATGCGCACGTTTTGCTCCACGAGCAGCACGGATGTTTTCTGCTCCAGGTTAAAGCGGCTGATAATATCATAGATTTCTTTTACCAGGAGCGGCGCCAGCCCCAGTGACGGCTCATCCAGCATCATCAACCGGGGAGAAGCCATCATTGCCCGGCCGATTACCAACATCTGCTGCTCTCCGCCGGAGAGGTAGCCGGCGGTATTGCGCCGCAGGTCTTTCAGGCGGGGGAAATAATGATAGACCATCTCCAGGTCCTGCTTGACGGAACGTCCATCCGAGCGGTGAAAAGCACCGACGAGCAGGTTTTCTTCTGCGGTAAGGTGGCCGAAAACCCGGCGGCCTTCCAGGGCCTGGATAATGCCCAGCTTGCCGATTTCCTCGGCACCGGCTTTATCGATTCTGGTGTCGTTCCAGAAGATACTCCCATCGGTAACCTCACCTTCCTCCACGTGGAGAAGTCCGGAAATAGCCTTGAGGGTGGTGCTTTTCCCGGCTCCGTTAGCGCCCAGCAGAGCGACAATGGAGCCGTCCGCCACACTCAGCGAGACGCCGTGTAGTACCCGGATAACATTGAGATAGGTAACCTCAATGTTATTGAGTTTGAGCATAGGTTGCACTCCAGCGGGGGCTCCGTACTGGCACGGAGCCCCCGGCATTTCAATTACTGACCGAACCAGTCGTATTCTTCGTACTTGACTACGGGGGCTTCCAGCCAGCCAGTGACCGGCATGATCTGGCCGCCCTGTATCTGGAAGATGCGGACCGATTTCGAAAGGCGATTGTCTCCGGGTGAGTAGCTCACCGGGCCATGGAGCCCGCCGACGTCATAGTTATCCAGCTTCTGGATGCCCTGCGTTTCTACCGCCTGCCAGGCTTCCGGACCACCTTCAGCCAGGACGTCATAACCAACGTTTTCCATAGCGAGGCGGAGAATCTCGGCCACAATCAGGCTCTGGGCCCAGGAGGTGATGTAGTCCATATTCCCTTCATCACCAGGATGATATTCACGGACGTACTCGGTTACCTTGGCCATACCGGGGACATCGTCACCCCAGTTGACGGTGGGAAAGACCCCGTAAACGCCTTCGACGACATCAGCGCCGGCGATATCAACCAGCGCCTTGGTGATACCGGCGTGCCCCAGGCCGATGGTGACGCCGGGGTACAGTCCCAAGTCAACGGCGTTCTTGATGATGACCGCGGTCGGTGCCGGGGTACTGGAAATGTAAAGAACGTCCGGGTTGGCGGCCTTAACCCTAGTCAGAGAATCCATCTCCGAGGTGGTGTCCGCCTTGTGTTCGTCAATGGAAATAATCTCAATACCCAGGTCTTCCGCGGCCGCTTTGGCGGCATCCCGCGCCCCGAAGCCGGTGGGATTATTGAGCAGGTGCAGTGCCATCTTGGGTTTGCCGGGGCCGGTCCAGATGTTCTCCAGGTAATACTTGGCAAAGGCTACCCAGTCATCACCATAGTCCGGCATCTGCCCGTAAATATGTCGCGGCGGGCGGTGCAGGATGGGTGAGTTAAAAGAAGCAATGCCGGGAAACCCGGCCCGGTTTGCGATCTCCATGGACGCCGACATCATTGCCGATGAAGCGGTAGTGTAGAGAACCGCGCCTTCATCCATAAACCGCTTGACGTTGGTGACCACCTTGGAAGCATCATAAGCGTTGTCCAGCCAGATAACCTCTATGGGGTGGCCGTCAATACCACCGAGTTCTTCGTTAATATACTTGATGGCATCGAGGTTGGCGTGCTGCATGGGGGCGCCTTTTTCCGCGGCTTTGCCGGTGGACGGGGTGGTCATACCAATCTTGATGGTCTCTTCACCACCGCCGCCGCAGGCGGCCAGGAAGGGAAGGACGGCAATCACCAGGGCCAGGACGGTAACTGCTGCCGCAGTAAAAATCCTTTTATTTCTCATTATCAAACCTCCTTCTGATTGGGTTCACTTTTTTACACCGGGTGTTACATTTTACCCTAAACCTCCTTCCACAGGCTAGTACGAAAATGGCCACAACCGGTAGGCTGATTTAAAGAGCGCCCAGCGGTGGGCGATACCGCGTGGTTCCAGAATAAGAAAAAGGATGATAACCAGCCCAAAAAGCATGGGGGTTACCCCGGTGGCAAATCCAGCGGGAAACATGGTAAAAGTGGTTTCCAGGAAAGGGACCACCTGGACGGTTAAAATCTGCTGGAGGAGGCGGATAAAGACAACGCCGAAGACGGGACCGACGGCTGTTCCCAGTCCACCGATGATAATCATCCCGATATACAGTATGGATTCGGTTAGACTGAACTGCTCCGCGTTCATAAATCCTATCCAGTGGGCAAGCAAGGCACCGGCGATACCGGCGAAAAAACAACCGATAAAGAAAGCCAGCAGCTTGTAATACAGCAAGTTGATACCCATCACCTCGGCGGCCAGATCATTGTCCCGGATGGCGATAAACGCCCGTCCTACCCGGGTGCGGGCCAGATTTTTGGACAGAAAGACGGTGACGACGGCGATAGTGGTAATGAGAAAAAACTGGCTGGTCTCGGTACGGAAAACATAGCCGAAGATGGAGGGGTAAGGCACCCTGATGCCAACAAAGCCACCGGTAAGCGACCAGTGGTTGATTACCCAGATGATGATGAACTGGGCAGCGATGGTGGTTATGGCCAGGTAAAAGCCTTTCACCCGGATGGAAGGAAGGCCAAAGATAGTACCGATGATACCGGCCATAAGCCCGGCGGAGATAAGCCCGAACAGGAAAGGCATTTCAAACCGATTGGTCAGAACGGCGGCGGTGTAGGCGCCGACAGCGATGAATCCGGCGTGGCCGATGGAAAGCTGTCCGCAGTAGCCGACCAGGATATTCAAACCGACGGCGGCAATCAGGGTAATCCCAATCAGGTTAGCCACGCCCAGCCAGTAATTACCGAGGTAGGCTGGAGCGAGATAGAGAGCCACGATGAAAAGAATCATAAGCGTCCAGTGGGTTCTGGTACGCAGTAAGGCCATATCCTGGGCGTAAGTATAGTTGCGGGTTCCGCTGGGTAAGCTCATCTATGCCTATATCCTTTCGATGCGCACTTCACCAAAAAGTCCGTAAGGTTTCAGAATCATGACGACGATGATAATGACAAAGGGAATGATGTCTTTCACGCCACCCCACTGGATGAGCGGGGTAAGATAGCCACCGCCAAGACTTTCCGCCAGGCCGATAATGGGACCGGCAATCATCGCCCCGAGGAAAGAGTCCAGCCCGCCGAGGATAACTACGGAAAAAGCCTTGAGGCCGGTCTCTACCAGGCCGTGGGTTATGCCGCCGATGCTGGAAATCAGTATTCCGCCAATGGCAGCGACAACACAGGCGAACATCCAGGACCGGGAAAAGACCCTGGTTACCGGGATGCCGCAGGCCTGAACCGCCATCTGGTCATCTGCGGTGGCCCTCATGGCGATACCCATTTTATGGTACCGGAAAAAGAGGGTCAGCAGTATAAAAACGAAAAGGCAGATGCCGACTACCCAGACGTATTCTTGAGAAATGACTGCCGGACCGATGTGTATGGCCTCACGGGGGAAAAGGCGAGGGAGGGCGTCCACACTCCAGGGCCAGATAAAGGTAACCACGCCCTCAATAAAGTAACCGATTCCCAGAGTAACGGTAATCAAGGCCAGGATGGGCTGGGCAATCAGCGGGCGCAGGGCGAACCTCTCGATGGTCCAGCCCAGCGCCAGGGCGAAGAAAATGACCACCGGAAACGCCAGCCAGAGGGGGAAACGGGCCTGGACAAGGGTGGCGTAGGTAACCCAGGAAGAAATGAGAACGATCTGTCCCAGCGCCAGGTTGGCCACGCTGCTCGATTTCCAGATGAGCGCGAAGCCGAGAGCAATCAGGGCATAGACCATACCTACGGCCACACCGGTAATCAAAAATTGCAGTAACTCAGCCATTTATAAACGTGGTACCTCTTTCTAGATCTGTCTTACCTTGATGGCAGTGGTAACAATCCCTTTACGTCCGTCCCGGTAGGTTACCGGCGCCCGGACATCTACTTCCGCTCCATCACCGTACATGGCTTCAATCAGGTCCCGGTAGCGGTCTTCCATAAACTCCCGGCGTATTTTCCGGGTGCGGGTAAGTTCGGCTTCGTCGGCATCAAACTCCTTGTGCAGGAGAACAAAGCGGCGCACCCGGGCGGCTTCCGGCAAAAAACTGTTGACTCTTTCCAGGTCTTTTTGCACCAGGTCAGCGATCTCTTTTTTCTGAGAAAGGTCAACGAAAGTAGTGTACGGGATGTGGTTGCGCTCCGCCCATTTGCCGACCATGGCGAAATCAATATTCAAAATGGCTGAAACGAAGTCTCGCTCTTTGCCGCCGATGACCATGGCATCCTTGATATAAGGACTGAAACGCAGTCTGCCCTCTACGTACTGAGGCGCATATTTAATTCCGGAACGCAGTTGCCCCATATGGTCGAGCCGGTCGATAAACAGCAGGTGTCCGTCTTCATCGATGTTCACGGCATCGCCGGTGTGACACCAACCATCGACCAGCGATTGTTCCGTTTTTTGCGGGTCCTGATAATAGCCCTCGAACATACATTTGCCCTTGACCAGCAGTTCCCCGTCATCGGTTATCCTTACCTCGGTACCCAGTGCCGGCCGGCCAACACTCTCGAACTTTATTTCTCCTTTGCCGTGGGAAGAGATGAGGCCAGCCTCGGTGCTGCCATAGTTCTGCCTCAGCTCGACACCGATAGCGTGTATCAGGCGGAAGGTATCCAGGCTCAGGACGGAACTGCCGGTAACAGCGAACTTGACCCGGCTCAAACCGAGCTGGTCCTTGAGCGCCCGGAACAGAAACAGGTGGGCCACGCCGTGCAAGGCACGCCAGAAAATACCCGGGGTACGTCCGGCTAGGTTCATCTCGGCGATTTTGTAACCCACGGGGAGAAAAAGGTTATAGACGAACTGTTTCAGGGGATGGGCATCGAACATTTTGACCTGGATTTCGCTGACCAGGCTCTCCCACTGGCGGGGACCGTAGATAACGAAATGCGGGCCGACTTCCCTGGTATCCTCGGCGATGGTCTCCGGTTCCTCGGCAAAGTTCAGCCTGGCCCCGCTGAGAAGATGAGGAATGGTGGCGAAAAAGCTATCGCCCACCCAGGCGGCCGGAAAATTGGAGATCAGGTCTTCTCCCAGCTCAAGCGGGTAGCGGTCAATAAAAGCGCGGGCGGTGTTAATCAACGCCCGGTGGGTCAGCACCGCTCCTTTGGGCAGGCCGGTAGTCCCGGAAGTATAATAAATAAACGCGGTATCTTCCCCGCTTACTTTTTGCAGGTTCTGTTCGAACCGACCGGGGTGAGCCTGCTCGAACTGACGGCCCCGTTCCACCACGTCACCAAACGAGCTCAGAATGGGATCGTCATAGTTACGCAGCCCTTTGGGGTCCCAGTAAATTACTTTTCTCAGCCGCGGCAGCTCGTCTTTAATCTCGAGGAACTTGTCCGTTTGTTCCTGGTCATTGACCACGGCGAACTTTGCTCCGGAGTGCTCGGCGATGTACTTTACCTCGGAAGGGATGGAATCGACAAAAATGCCCGTCACCACGCCACCGGCCGCCTGGGCGGCAAACTCCGCCCAGAACCATTCCGGCTCATTATCACCGATGATGCAGGCGACATCTCCCGGCTCCATCCCGAGGCTGACCAGTCCCAGGGAAAAGTACTTGACTTTATCATAGTATTCTGACCAGCTATAACGCTGCCAGATACCGAAGTTTTTCACACACATAGCCGTCCGGTTACCCCACCGCTCCCGGTTACGGCTGATGAGACCAGGGATGGTATCCAGGTTATCCGTCAACTGTATTACTCCTCTCCTTTGCCTGTGCTGGAGCCGGTAGCGGCGCCTTTCAGCTATAAAAATACCTTCCGCCGGGAAGGTATTCAGTAGTCCAGAGTTACTTTCGAGTAATTTCAGCGCTGGCTTCCGCCGGCTCCCTTCCTGCGCACCTGCGTGCGCAGGGTAAAGACGAATTTAGATTCCCCCGTCTGCCACACCACAGCGGGCGCAAATAAACGATTAATCAGCAGCGCAGTCACGATGGGATAGTTTATCACGCTGGAATCAATGGTGTCAACGTATGAAGGCCTGTTCTCTCCGGCTAACTGCATCACAGACCATCAAGATAGCGGAACGGTGGTCCCGGTAGCCCGGGCGATGAGCTTCCCTTCCCGCGTGGTAACCGTCATCTCGGCGGTACTGACACGGCCTCCCTGCTTTAGAAGCCGTCCTTCCGCCACCAGCGTATCGCCGACACGGGCAGCTGCGATAAAGTGAATATTGAACTGGGTGGCGATGCTGGAAGGAGTGACCGAATTAACGGTATAGGCAAAAGACTGGTCAGCCACCGCCATAATGATGCCGCCAAATACCAGCCCGTTAAAGTTCAGGTGTTCCGGCCGCAGGGTAATTTCCACACGGGCATACCCGGGCGAAAGCTCGAGCAATTTCAGGCCCAGAAAGGAAGCAACCGGCTCCTCTTCAGCGCGGGCGGTCAACCCGGCCGTGAGGTTATCCTCCCGTCCATCTTCCGGCATACCCATACTCCGGCTCAAAGCCCGAATTTTTCCGCGGCGCGGCGGAAACCGTCCAGCGAGCCCTGCAGGGTGCGGTCATCAACGCAGTAGGCGATGCGAAAGTAGCCGGGTGTGCCGAATCCGCTGCCGGGGACGGTTAATACCAGGAACTGCTGCAACTCGCGGACGAAAGTGACGTCGTCTTTCAGGGGCGAGCGCGGGAAGAGATAAAAAGCTCCTCCCGGTCTTTCCAGTGAATAACCCATAGCGAGCAGGTTACCGCACAGAAAATCACGTTTTCGCTGATAATCAGCCACGGAAACACTCACATTCTGCAGATTACGGACGACGCGCTGCATCAGGGCCGAAGCGTTAACGAAACCGAGCGTCCGGTTGCAGAAAATGAAACCGCTGACCAGCTCTTCTTTTCCGGGACAGTCCGGGTGAACCGCGATATAGCCGATGCGTTCACCGGGCAGGGAAAGGTCTTTGGAAAAGGAAGTAACCGTGATACCACGGGGATAGTGATGGAGGGGAAACGGATATTCCATGCCGTCATAGACCAGCCTGCGGTACGCCTCGTCGCTAACGAGAAAAATTTCCGTCCGGTATTCTTTCTCTTTACGGCATAGTAATCCGCCAAGCCGGCGTAAGAAATCGGCGGGGTAGACCGCCCCGGACGGGTTATTGGGAGAATTGACGATGACCGCTCGAGTCCGGGGGGTGATAGAGGCTTCCAGCCGGTCCAGGTCAGGGAGAAACTCCCGTCCGGGGGGAACGATTACCGCTTCTCCATTAGCGTAGGCGATGTAGCTAATGTATTCGGCAAAGAAAGGGGCGAAAATAACGATTTCTTCCCCGGGGTTAACCACTGTCTGTAAAACTACGTTCAAAGCCCCGGCAGCCCCGCTGGTCATAACAATATCTTTGAGGCCGAAGCCGAGGTCGGTCTCCCCGACAAGCTGCTCCGCCACCGCTTCCCGTGTCTCTGCATAGCCGGCATTTTCCATATAGCGGTGCATTCCGGAGGAAGGCGCCGTGACGAGCCGGCGCAGCTCCTGATGAAACTCAGCCGGAGGTTCTGTCACCGGGTTTCCCAGAGAAAGGTCAAAGACGTTATCCGGGCCGTGGCGCTGTTTAAGGGTAATACCTTCTTCAAACATCCGCCGTATCCAGGAGCTAGATTTCATGCGCTCCCGGATTTTATACGCGATGGGCATCAGCCAGCTCCTTGCGGCCCAGGTCAAAAGCGTCCAGATTAATCTGCCTGATTTTTTCGGGGAGGCGGCCAGAGATAGTTTCCTGCCAGCTTGGGAGCGGGAAGGGCATAAAGTGGGAAAGACATCCGAGCATAAACACGTTCAGCGTCTTCGGGTTGCCCAGGGAACGGGCTCCGGCGGTGCCCGTCACCAGGTAAACGCGGTCAGTAGAGGCTCTCAGAACGCGGTTTACTTCCTCATCAGACGGATAGCTGGCACCACCCAGACTGACGGAGAGCGGGGGGAGGGCGTGGTCATTGACGAGGGCAATACCACCGGGCCTGAGGTAATGCGCCCAGCGTACCGCTTCCAGTTTTTCCAGGGAAAAGATGATGTCCACGGCGCCCGGCCGGATGAGGGGTGAGAATACCTTTTCGGCGATGCGCAGATGGCTGATGACGCTGCCGCCACGCTGCGCCATACCCAGGGAGTCTGTTTTCTTGATGTCATAACCGGCGGCGATGGCCGTCTCGCCGATGATGTCACTGGCCAGGATGATTCCCTGACCACCCGCGCCGGTGATAAGCAGGTTCAGTGCGTCCATCAGGCAGGCAGGCCTCCGGTTTCAACGGGCTGGATAGCCTTCCGGGGACAAAGCTGCTGACAGACGGCGCAGGAGTCCCCGACGCAGAGGGCCGAATCGATATATATACGGTCGTTTTCTTTCTGGATCGCCGAACAACCAAGCAGCAGGCAAACCCCGCAGCGGTCACATTTTTCCTCGTCGATAACACGGGGTCGGGAACGGCGGGGAACTTTCACCGAGCAGGCGCCGCGGACGATAACGACCGATACTGCCGGGGTATCCATCGCTTTCTTCACGTGAGAGCGGATGGCCCGCACATCGAAAGCATCAACAACGCTGATGTCATCCACTCCGAGTCCTTGCACCAGCCTTTCCAGAGATACCAGACCAGCTTCTTTGCCCTGGGCAGTGAGACCGGTGGCGGGATGGTCCTGATGGCCGGTCATCGCGGTGGTAGCGTTATCCAGAATGACCAGTGTTATTTCCGCCCGGTTATAGACCGCATCCACCAGGCCGGTAATTCCAGAATGCAGGAATGTAGAGTCTCCAATAACGGCGACCACTTTATTTTTGACACCGGCCTTCTCCATACCTATCGCCTGGCCGATACTGCCTCCCATACAGGTGCAGGTATCCATAGCCAAAAGCGGTGGATAGGCGCCCAGCGTGTAACAGCCGATGTCTCCAGTGATAATCAGGTCCGATTCAACGGGAGAAGGCCGGCCGGTTTTCCGTACGTTGCGCTTTCCGAGGCTGCTGAGGACGAAAAAAAGGCCGGTATGCGGGCAACCGGGACAGAGCAGGGGAGGGCGTTTAGGCAGGTCAGCAGCGATCACCGGTGGTGGCGGAGGAACCGGGGGGATGATACCCGCCCGGGCAGCAGTTTGTTCGATAAGGTCCGGGCTGAGTTCACCGGTGCGGGGAATGAACTCCTTGCCGGTAACGGGAATACCCATCGCCAGCAGGTTTTCCTGGAGAAACGGGTCCAGTTCCTCGATGACAATCAACCGGCCGACTTCAGCGGCAAAACTACGCAGCAATTCCTCAGACAGGGGATAGGTTATGCCCAGCTTCAGGAAAGAGGCCTGCGGGAACGCTTCACGGGCGTACTGATAGGCGATGCCGCTGGAGATTACTCCCAGGTCACTTTCTCCCCGGTGAATCTGGTTTAGAGGTGAGGTTCCGGCGTATTCGGCCAGTCTGGACAGTCTTTCTACCATAAGAGGATGGCGGAGACGGGCGTGGCCGGGAAGCATCACGTATTTTTGCAAATCACGAATAAAGGCGGGGCCGATGTTACTGTGTTGCTGGGTTGGTTCCATCCTGACCACAGATTTGGAATGAGAGATGCGCGTGGTGGTACGTACCATCACCGGACTATCAAACCGTTCGCTCAGCTCGAAGGCAACGGGCATAAAATCATACGCTTCCTGGCTATCAGCCGGTTCAAGAACAGGAAGTTTGCCGAGTCGGGCATAGTGGCGGCTGTCCTGTTCCCCTTGAGAACTGTGTATGCCGGGGTCGTCAGCACAGATTACCACCAGGCCCCCTTTTACTCCGGCGGTGGCCGCGGCCATAAAGGGGTCACTGGCCACATTCAGCCCGACCTGTTTCATCGAGACCATAGCACGGACGCCGGCAAAAGACGCTCCCAGCGCCACTTCCAGAGCCACTTTCTCATTGGTCGACCACTCCGCATAGACATCATCAAACCGGGCGATGGCTTCCAGAATCTCGGTGCTGGGAGTTCCGGGGTAGGCGGCGGCAAGCCTGACACCGGCGTGATATCCGCCGAGGGCCAGAGCTTCGTTTCCAGAAAGTAACCGGGTCATACTCATAGGATTATAGCATAATTGAGCGCCCGGAGAAATGCGAAATTCATTCTTTCCATTCCAACGGGAAAATCCTGTATTGACAAACGGACGGGCCGATTTCATAATACGTCCAGAATGCGAAAGCGGGAGGTAGCCATGCCTATATATCTTATGTTAAATACACTCACCGACGCGGGCAGGAAGGCCCTTCAGGACGATCCGGAAAGGCTGATAGACATCAATAAAGAGGTCGAGTATATGGGGGTAAAAATACTCGACCAGTACGCCCTGCTGGGGCAGTACGATTTCGTTAACATACTGGAAGCGCCGAGCAATGAAGTGATGGCCAAGCTGGCCACGCGGCTGAGCGCGCGCGGCACCTACCAGACACTGACCCTGGCCGCCATCACCATAGAATCGCTCATCGAAACGTTGAAAGAAAAAGAGCCGCCCTGGTAAATCTCCGGCTTACCGGATGGAATCCAGAAATCTTTCCAGCTTGGCCTGGAAGCGCGGGTTTTCCCAGACGCCGGGGTTGACTATGCCCTCCGGCCGTTCTCCCCGGATGAGCTGCGATATCTGCCGGTAAATCTGCTCCCAGACGCTGTACAGAAACTCATCAGTAAAAGCCATGGCGTGGGCGGTGACAATGGCGTTATCCAGTTTCAGCAGAGGGTTATCGGGCGGGGTGGGTTCCTGCTCAAAAACGTCTATGGCGGAGCCTTTTATCCAGCCTTCCCGCAGCGCTTTCACCAGGGCCGCCTCGTCAACGATAGGCCCCCGCGCCGTGTTTATCAGGAAGGCAGTCTCCTTCATCTTGCGCAGTTCCTTTTCGCCGATAAGATGGCGAGTGGCCGGGTTCAGCGGACAGTTGATACTGACGAAGTCCGATTCCGCCAGTACCGTATCAAGGTCGACCAGTCTGACGTCCACGTCCGCCAGCGCTTCCGGCTGTAGATACGGGTCACTGGCGATATGCTTCATCCCGAAAGGCTTCGCCAGTTTGAACATCTCATGGCCGATATTACCGACGCCGATGGAGCCGAGGGTCTTGCCGACGAGACCCTCGCCGTGATGCCTGGCCACTTCAAGCCAGCGGCCGTCACGGGTAAGCTGGTGCTTGAGCACGAGCCGGGTACTCAGGGCAAGGATAAAGGTGAGGATAGCCACCGCCACCGGGCGGCGTACCGCGTCCGGGGTTATGCAGAGCATAACCCCGGCCCGGTTAAGAGCGTCAACGTCAATGCGGTCATAGCCGACGCCGTTCCGGAAAAGAGAAAGGAGCCGGTCATTGCCGGCAAATGTTTTCTCTGACCAGCGCGCCAGGGTGCGGGTAATAACCATATCATAGCCTTCAATCTGCTGTGGGGGAACGTCAGGGATAAACTCCGGGAAGACCTCGAGCTCTACCTCCGGCATATTGCGGATCAGGTCCCAGCCGGGTCCGGGCAGGACAAAGTTACCGTTCTTGTCCAGGTAATCACTGGTATAGGCTATCCTTACTTTACGGCTCATTCAAACATTCTCCTGTAAAACTATCAAGCTATCAGTACAGAGGCGGCCGGAGGCGCACGTCAAGTACCCGCTCGCACCAGGCGGCGACAGAC
>CAZTMR010000015.1:20157-32341 GCA_964615345.1 uncultured Dehalococcoidaceae bacterium
GGAAGGCATTTCAACAATGGTCCAGGGCGCCTGCATAACGGGACTGCCGGTAAAGGAAAGCCCGTGGGGGGCGGCACCGGGAGCGCCGGGAGTGAGCAAGGCGTCCAGCGAGCCGAACATCTCCCTGACCTCGGCGAGGTGGCGGAGCCGTTTCTGCAGGGCGACGGCATAGTCTGTGGCGGAAACGGCGGCGCCTTCATCGAGCAGTTCCGTTATACCGGGTCGATATCTGTCCCGGTGGCGGAGAAAAGTCTCCCGGTGGGCGGTGTAGGCTTCGACGGATAGTATCACCCGGCCGTTGGGCTGGATTCCGGCGAAGTCGGGCGGCACCGGGACATCCACCACCTCCGCCCCGGCCTGCCGGAAGCGTTTTGCCGCTTCATCGGTGTTTTCCTTCATCTCTTCGTCGGCGTTATCGTAGAAATACTGGCGCACCAGACCGAGCCGGGGCGCTTTTCGCTCAGCGGAAAGGTCCGGTACTTTCGGCACCGGGCGGTTAAGGGTATGATAGTCTTCCGGGTCATGACCGGCAATGGCGCGGAAAACGATTGCAGCGTCCGCCACGGAACGAGCCAGCACGCCGACGTGGTCAAGAGTCCAGCTCAAAGGCATGACCCCGGAGGTACTGAACCGGCCGTACTGCGGCTTGAAGCCGACGATACCGTTATAAGCTGCCGGGCGCAGCACGGAGCCCATCGTCTGGCTTCCCAGGGCCACCAGACACATACCGGCAGCTACGGCCGCCCCTGAACCACTGCTGGAGCCACCGGGAGTATGAGCAGTGTTCCAGGGATTGCCGGTGGGCGCGGGGTCAAAAAAGGCTAGCTCCGTGGTATGAGTCTTTCCCAGGATAACGGCACCGGCTTCCCTGAGACGGACCACCACGGTAGCGTCATACTCTGGAGTAAACCCCTGCCACGCTTGAGAGCCGGCTTCGGCACGCAGGCCGCGGACGTAGAAGATGTCCTTGATACCGACCGGGACACCGTGCAGCGGGCCGCGAGATCTACCCTCTTCCAGCTCCCGGTCCAGTGTGCGCGCCTGCTCCCGGGCGCCCTCTCTATCCAGTTGCGCCCAGGCTTTGATTTCGCCATCACAAGAGTCGATTCGCTCCAGGCATGAGTCTACCAATTGCAAGGAGGTCAGCCGGCCGCGGACGATGGCATTGGAAGCCCCGGTTACGGTCAGGTCGAAAGGTCTGTCCGACATTTCCTGTGTACTCCCTTCTTTTTTGATTGCGAAAGCCTTCCGTTTACAGTGATTGAGGCTGTTCGATGCCGAGTGACAGCCTATATTAGCACAAGAAGCGCCCCCGTGAAAGACACTCCGGCAAAAGAGGGGTTACCACTGGCGGGTGGTCTGGGTCAGCCCGCCATCCACCAGTAGCGTGGTGCCGTTGACGTATTTCGATTCGTCAGAAGCCAGGTAGAGGACCGCCGAGGCAATATCCCAGGCATTTCCCTGCTTGCCGGTGGGTGACATCGCGTCCCGCCGCTGCCACATCTTTTCGATATCGCCGTCGTGCGCCTGGCGGTAATAATATGCCACGCGGGGGGTTTTCATCAGGCCGGGCAGGATAGCATTGGCCCTGATGCCCCGGGCGGCGTACTGGATGGCGATTTCACGGGTGAGGGCGATTACACCGGCTTTGGATACCGAGTAGGCCAGGGTGGGATAAGGGGCGGTGCGGACGGCGTTAATGGAAGAGATGTTGATGATTACGCCGCTACCCTGTTTTTCCAGATAGGGGAGCAGGTGCTTCGAGGTAAGGAACATACTTTTCAGGTTGACTGTCATTATGCGATCCCAGTCCTCTTCGGCGGTCTCGACCGGACCGCCCGGCCCGCCGAGGGCAACGTTATTATCCAGGATATCTATCCGACCGAATGACCGGACACACTCTTCCACCATGCGGCGGCAGTCTTCTGTTTTTGAGGCATCGGCTACAAAAACGGCAGATTCACCGCCCTCAGTGGCAATCATCTTTTTCGTCTCGCCGGCGGATTCCGGGTTCAGGTCAACAAGCATAACCCGGGCGCCGTGCCGGGCAAACAGAAGGGCGGTTGCCCGTCCGATGCTCATACCCGGGCCGATGGAACCCGCCCCGGTAACAATGGCTACTTTGCCTTCAAGCCGTCCAACCATTTTCGAAGCTCCTTATTATGTAAAGACGTATGCATCAGCCGTCCAGAGACGAGGATATAACGCCGCCAACGGGCTGTCAAGCCGCCAGGCGCAGTAATTGACACCCTTCCTGCGGGGGGTTAGAATTGGTCCATCGTGAACCGGCGGGGATTCACCGCCTGCCGGCGGCAACCACGGGATGACATCCAGCGAATCACAGCGGGGGTAACAGATGACCAGCAGACGAACCAGAGAGCTCCTTGATATCGACCGCAAACACCTGGTGCATGGTTTCGGCGTCGTAGGCGAAGAAGACATCGGACCGGTTATTGAGCGTGCAGAAGGGATAAAGTGCTGGGATACGGAAGGCAATGCTTACTTCGATGCCGCTTCCCAACAGACGAGCAATACCCTGGGTCACGGGCAGAAGGATATTATCGATGCCATCTGCGAGCAGGCGAAAAAGCTGCAGTTCGCTCATCTCTTGTCCCGGCAGTCAAACGTCCCGATAATTGAACTGGCCGCCGAGCTGGCGAAGGTGGCCCCGGCCGGAATGGGACACTTTTTCTTCACCAATGGCGGCTCAGAGGCGGTGGAGACAGCGTTCAAGCTGTCCCGGCTGTACTGGTCAAAACAGGGGAAGGGCAAATTCAAGTTTATCAGCCTGCAGAACGGTTTTCACGGGGCCGGCCTCGGCTCAGTACCAGCGACGAGAGCGGGCAGCGGAACGTTCTGGACAGGTTTTGCGCCGCTGGCACCGGGATTCGTGCAGGCGCCACATTTTTATTGTCAGCACTGCCCCTTTCATCTGAAATACCCGGGGTGCGATATTCTCTGCGCCCGCTACCTGGAAAATGTCATCCGGGCGGAAGGAGAAAACAGCGTGGCGGCCTACATCGCCGAGCCGGTGATGGGGGCGGCCGGCAACATCGCCCCGCCGCCGGAATATTTTCCCATCATACGCAAGATATGCAATGATTATGATGTGTTTTTAATCGGGGACGAGGTCCAGACCGGGTTCGGCCGGACGGGTAAGATGTGGGGACAGGAGCACACCGGCGTAAGCTGGGACCTGATGCCAGTGGCCAAAGCCATCACCGGGTGCTATTTCCCCTTCGGGGCAACTTTAATCAGTGACCGTATCTATGAGGGATTGAGGGGAACCATGCTCTGGCACGGCTTTACCCAGCACGGCAACCCCATCGGCGCGGCGGCGGCGAAGGCGGCGCTCAATTTAATCGCGAAGGACGGGCTGGTGAAGAACGCGGCGGTGGTAGGAAGATACGTCATGGAGAGAATGTACCGGGAATTCAAGCCGCTACCCAACGTGATTGATATTAGCGGCCAGGGGCTGATGCTGGGAATAGAGCTGGTCAGAAACAAAGTGACCAGAGAACCTTTTGACACAGCCACGATGGGAAGGTGGCAGCGGGAACTGCTCAAGAAAGGGTTATATGTAAGGTTGTCGCTGGCCAAACATTACTCCCGGATACGCTTCAATCCGCCTATTATCACCACACAAAAAGAAGCCGATGAAATGCTGGATATTTTGCTGGCGGCGCTTGCTGAACTCAGGTAACTTCGGTTTTTCTGCCTTAAAATTGTGCTATACTGTTGGCTGACCCGGCGCAAAGCACCGGGAACATTCTGGAAAGTGAGGGAAGATGAACAGCAGTTTTACCGTCATGAGTAAACTAAATGTTTTCCTGTCTCCGAGCAAAATTATACTGGGCAACGGAGCGGTAAGCCGGGCCGGCGGCGAGGTGAAAAAGCTTGGCGGCAGCCGGGTGCTCGTTATTACGGACAAAGTAGTCCTTAAAGCTGGCCTGCTGGAGGGGCTTGAGGAATCCCTGAAGCAAGAGAAGCTAGAGTACGGTATATACGATAAGGTACAGGCCGAACCAAGGGCCCGCAACCATGATGAATGCGCCCAGGTGGCCAAAGACGAAGGTTACGACGTCCTCATCGGCATCGGCGGAGGCAGTCCGATGGACGTGGCCAAAGGAGCCTCCATACTGGTGACCAACGGCGGGAAAATCCTCGATTACAACGGGACCGATATGATACCGAAGCGCGGTTTGCCCAAAATCCTGATTACCACCACCGCCGGCACCGGCAGCGAGGTGACCAGAACACTTACCGCCATCGACGAGACGGACAGTTTCAAGAAAGCGATGCACAGTGATTTTCTACTGTCGGACGTAGCCATCGTCGACCCCTTGCTGACGGTTTCCATGCCACCGGCGGTGACCGCAGATACGGGTGTGGACGCTCTGGTACACGCCATAGAGACCTATACATCGGTACTGGCTACTCCCTTTTCCGACGTCCTGGCACTAGAAGCTATAGAGCTGATTGCGGATAACCTGCTGGCCGCCTACAGCAAGCCGAATAATCTGGAGGCCAGATTCAATATGTCACTGGGAGCCACGATGGCAGGAATGGCCTTTGCCAGCGGCGGGCTGGGTATCATCCACGGCGTTTCCAATCTGCTGGGAGTCAAGTTCAATATGTCTCATGGCAGGTCGAATGCGGTGATGCTGCCCTACGTGGTGGACTACAATCGAATCGCCAACGTGGAAAAGTTTGCCAGCATTGCCGGAGTGATGGGAGCCGATATAGAAGGTTTGACCGCCTACGAAGCGGCCGAAGAGCTGCCGCCGATATTATTCCGGTACCTCGATGACCTGCAGATACCGTCCAGACTCAGCGCTTACGGCGTCACCGAAAGCGATGTTCCGATGCTGGTGGATGGCACCATGAAGATACACCGCCTCTTTGTCCCCAACCCAAGGCTCCCCAACGAAACAGACATACGTAATATCTTCGAGCAGGCCCTGTAAGGGGAGCGGACAGCCATCCGCCGAAACAGTAACTACAGCGTGGAGACGGTAACAATGTCGATAAGCCACCGGGAAAGAGTGATTAAAGCCCTCAGCCACCAGGAGCCGGACCGGGTACCATTCGACCTGGGGAGTACGGTGTGCAGCAGCGTCCACGTCACCGCCTACCAGAAGCTGAAAGCCCATTTCGGCATCGAAGACGTGGACACCATTATCCACAAGTTCATGCAGATAGCGGCCGTCCACGAGCCCATTTTGCAGGCGCTGGACATCGACCTGAGGCACGTGGGGCCGGGAGGCCCGGACAGCCGCCCGGAGAAACCGGTGGGCGAAGACGGCTACGAGGATGAATACGGAGTGGTGCGACGCAAGCCACGCCGTACGCAGTATTATGACCTGGTAAAATCCCCGCTGGCGGGGCCGATAACCATACAGGACGTGATGAATTTTTCCTGGCCGGACGCCAGCGACCCTGGCTACACACGCGGGCTGCGTGACCGTCTGCGGTACTATAAAGAAAATACCGATTATGCGGTGGTGCTGCGGCTACCGTCAATATTCGTGCACGCCACCCAGTTCATCCGCGGCTTCGAAGACTGGTTTATCGACCTCGCCGCCGACCACAAGCTCGCGGGTGTGCTTTTCGATGCCGCGGTGGAGCACAGCTCCGCGGTGGCGGAGCAAATATTGAAAGCAGGCGGAGACCTTGCCGATGTAGTGGCCTGCGGGGATGACCTTGGTTTTCAGCAGGGGCCGATTGTACCGCCCGAGCTGTATCGCAAGCTGTTCAAGCCGCGCCATAAAAAATTCTTTGATACGGTGAAAAAGAACACGCCAGCCTTCGTTTACATGCACAGCTGCGGCTCCATATACCAGCTTCTCGACGACCTGATTGAAATGGGCGTAGATGTCATTCATCCGGTACAGGTGGCTGCCCGTGATATGGACTCCGCCAAGCTGGCCAGAGAGTTCGGCGGCCGTCTCTGCTTCTGGGGCGGTATAGACACACAATCGATACTACCCAAAGGAAGCGTGGAAGACGTCCGTGCCGAGGTAAAAAAGCGCATCAGTGACCTGGCGCCCGGAGGGGGGTATATTCTGGCGGCCGTACACAATATTCAGCCGGACGTGCCTCTGGAAAATGTACTCGCCATGTACGAAGCGGGCAAGGAGTACGGGTATTACCCGATTCACCAGACGTAAAAGTACCGGGTCTCTGAACCTTCCGGCTAGAATCTGGAGTGAAGAAAAATAGATAACTCTCCTGAACCAGTAAACCGGCGAATATTTCACGGCTACTGGATTTTGCTGGTAGCCGTACTGTGTCTTTCCATCTTTTCCGGCTCCACGGTGGGTGTTTTCAGTCTTTTCGTCAAGCCGTTGCAGGCGGAGTTCGGGTGGGGTAGAGGAGAGATAATGCTGGCGTTCAGCCTCTTCTTCCTGGTCATGGGGCTGGCAGCACCGTTTACCGGCAAATTGATTGACCGGTACGGGGTAAGAGGAGTAATCGGTTGGGGGTCACTGGGAGGGGGTCTTAGCTTCGTCTCGCTGTATGCGCTGCAGAATCTCTGGCACTTTTATGCCGCATTCATCGTCATCGGGATAGCCATGGCCGCCCTAGGACAGGTGCCGGCCAGCACCATGGTCTCCAACTGGTTCTATAAAAAGCGGGGGACGGCCATCGGTATCATGTCTACGGGGATTGGGCTGGGGATACTGGCGCTGGCGCCGGCAGTGGGAGGGTATCTGATACCAAATTTCGGGTGGAGACCGTCCTACCTGTTCCTGGCGGGGGTGGTCTGGGTGCTGATACCGCTGGCGATATTCGTGGTGAGGACAAAGCCGGCAGAGATGAACCTTTATCCTTACGGCATAAACAGCGCGGAGGAAATGGAGTCCGGAGTTCTTTCCAGCAGTGTGCGCGGCCTCAGCCTGAAAAAAGCGCTGGGGACGACTGCCTTCTGGTTAATATCGGTCACTTTTTTCATCACCGGTTTGAGCTCGCTGGGGGTCATCCAGAACCAGGTGCCGCACCTGCAGGATATCGGCTATCCCCTGGTAACCGCTTCCGCGGCGCTGACCGCCCTCGGCATCGGGAGCGCCGTGGGCAAGTTCATTTTCGGCTGGCTCTGTGACCGGATGCAGCCGAAGTATGCCTGTGCCCTCAGTATTCTGCTCCTGGCTGTTTCCACCTTTATCTTCATCAACGTTAAGCCGGCGTCACCGGTATGGATTATCTGGGTGTATGCCATTATGCTGGGGCTGGGGGCGGGCGGATGGCTACCCACCATGTCCATGCTTATCAATACCAACTTCGGGCTGACTTACTACGGGGTCCTCTTCGGGATGATGACCATGGTGCAGAGCATCGGAGGAGCTATCGGGCCGCCTTTTGCCGGGTTCATGTTCGATACGCTCGACACTTACGGGTCGGCATTTGTCGTTTTACTGGCGTTGTATGCGATTGCCCTGCCGGCGGTACTGGCCATACGCCTGCCCCGGGAGATGCAATAAAAACAGGACGTTTACCGTCCGGATAAAGCTGTGGTATATTTTGCCATGACTTTACAGTAACTGCCGATAAAGGGAGGGAGGCAATGAGTAAAAACCTGGCCGGGAAAATACAGACAGTGCTGGGGCTGATTGACGGGGAAGAGCTGGGACTGACCTTACCGCACGAACATCTCCTGCTGGACCTTTCCGTCCGGTTCAAACTGGCCAATCAGAGTATGACCAGCCGGATTATGGCGCAGAAGAAGGTTTCTCTGGAAATGGCAGGATGGCTGCGCTTTCATCTTTTCGAAAACGTGGACAACCTGATGCTGGATGACGAGGAAACGACGATAAAAGAAGCGTCGCTTTTCAGGTTAGCCGGCGGACAGAGCGTGGTGGACGTGACCAACTGGGGAATAGGGCAGGACCCGCACGGCCTGGCCCGGATTGCCCGCGCCACCGGACTCAACATCGTGATGGGCACCGGTTACTACACGATAGACTCCGGCTGCACCGCCGAGCTCAGAGCCAGGAGCGAGGATGAGATTGTCGAGGAGATTATACAGGATGTTACCGAAGGTACCGATGGTATCCGCGCTGGAATCATCGGCGAAATAGGGGCTGACTCCTGGCCGCTGGATGCTGACGAAGAAAAATCGCTACGCGCCGCCGCCAGGGCGCAACGCGCTACCGGCGCTTCGATTAACATACACCCGGGCCGGCTGGAAGAGTCACCGCTGGAAATCCTGAAAATCATGGATACGGCGGGGGCGGACCTGAGCCGGGTGGTGATGAGCCATCAGGACCGCACCGCTTATTCTTTCGAATCGATGGTAGAACAGGCCAGGGCGGGGTGCTATCTGGAGTTTGACTGCTTCGGCATGGAAGGTTATTACCCGCGGCGTTATGGTGTCTTCGATGTGCCCAATGACGCCGGCAGGGTCAACCATATCTTGAGGCTTATAGATAGAGGTTACCTGGAGCAGCTACTGATTTCCACGGATACGGCGATGAAAGCCAAACTGGTCACCTTCGGCGGTCCCGGGTATGCCCACATCCCGGACAACGTGATACCGTGGATGCGCGCCAAAGGAATGACGGAAGAAACCATAAACATGATCACCCGGGAAAACCCGAAGCGGGTGCTGACCTTCGCGGCGGTCTGACCATCCTGGCGCCCGGAACTATCCGGACAGGTGGAACTGGCTGTACGGGCCGACGAGCAACATCGTTACCAAGACCAAGCCGGCTACCAGAATTACCGCCATGCCGACAAGCGGAACCAGTCTGGTATCAGTATCTCTGATTTCACGGCGAAGCGGGATGGCGAACACCTGGTAAACAACGAAGAAGTAAGTGCCCCATATCACGGCAACGCCGGCGACCAGGATAAGCAGCCAAGAGACAATGCCTCCCGGCAGCCGGAACGCACTCAGGGGAGCCCTGTCCATTTCGCCAAGCTCCAGCGCCTCCCTAGGCCCGATAAACATTTCCGGACCGGGAGCGGGCAGGTGTAGACCAGCTTCCGTCTGGTACTGAGGTTCTCCCGCGGCAACTACAGATAGAGTGGTCGCTGATTCCACGCTATCTTGCCGGGCCACGATCTCCAACTCACCGGTAAGGCGAGGAGAGTACTCGATAACCGCTTTGCCTTCGTCATCAGTGGGGGCTTCACCGATTTCTATCTCGCCATTGGCAAAGAAATCGGTCCGGACAAAAAACTCCACTACGGTATCGGCGAGGGGTTCCGCATCGCCATCCCAGAGATAGGCCGTCAAAAGCAATGAGCGTCCGGAAGGTATTTCTGCGGGCGCAATCAGCTTAAGAGTGTTTTCCTTCTCCGCTACAGGGCCTCCGAGCTCCTGCGGCTCCGGTGTGGGAGCTTCCGGGGTTTCAGCTTCGCCGTTCTCTACATCTTCCGGCGTCTTTTCCGTATCGGTAAACGAGGGCAAGAACGTTATTACCTGCCATCGCTCTTCTTCAGACAGAGAAGATTTGTAGGCCGGCATACCCCTTTCCAGTGCTCCCTCGCTGATAATCCAGAAATAATAGTCAGGCCTTTCCTTTATCTGGCGGGAGTATTCAGAGTCACTGAAGTCAGACCCGGATAGATTGCTCCCGTCCAGACCGTGACAACCCAGGCATGACTTTTTGTAGGCTTCCTCTCCGCTGGATATGACAGCCCCATCATCCCAGGAGAAAGGATTCGACTGACCGGCATAGGGTGCCGGTACTTCTTCCTGAGCGACAACCGCCACCGTCAGTACCAGAAAAAGAAAAGTTATCGGAGCAGTGAGAAGAAGCCACTTTACCCGAAACACTTTATCGCCCTCTCCTCTCGGTAAACAGCAAGCTCCTTTCCGGAATTTCCTCGCGTGATGACGCCTCTTCCGGTTCAATTTCCTCAGCCATCTCCCAGACTGAGATCAGAGGTACCAGCTTGACGAAAATAGCGAATATCAGCATAAAGGCGGCAAAAGAGGCAACAGTTATCGCCACTTCCACCCAGGTAGGGGTGTAATTGCCGAATTCAAATGGCATCAGGGGCACCTGGAGCGGCGGAACCACGATAACGAACCGCTTTACCCACATCGCCGCGTTTATCAGTACCGAAGCGAGAACGATGCGGGGGATGGTGGGGCCTTTGCGGAATACGAGTAAAAAGCCGGGAACAATCATGCCGCCAATGATAAAGAACCAGAACCAAACGGCGTTCTTTCCCGTAATCAGCAGTTCCAGCAGATGCTTTTCCTCCACCTCCAGGTTGTAACCCACCGTTAAATATTCCGTGCCTACCAGGTAAAGATAAAAAACCAGCGCGGTCAGGAGCAGATAGCTCAGATTTTTGAAGTGGCGCTCGGTAATGTATTCCTCAAGGTGGAGATATTTCCTCAGTACGGCCATCACGATAAGAATGGTGGCGATACCGGAAAAAATGGCTCCGATGACAAAGTAAATCCCGAAGATGGTGCTGTTCCAGCCGGGACGCAGCATCCAGGAAAAGATGAAGGAAGCCACAGTATGGGTAAGCGCCGCCATTGGTATGATTGCCAGGGCGGCAACCCCGATACCCTTTTCCAATCGCCAGTGCTGCTCCGGAGTGCCGCTCCAGCCGACGGCGAGAAGGGTATATATTTTCCGCTGGATGGCTGATGCTCCTCGTGACAGCTTGTCCCGCATTATGGCGAAATCAGGAATTAGCGGCAGGTAAAGATAAATGAGACTCCCGGCCAGATAAGTGGTGATAACGATGATATCCCACATAATCGCCGACTGGAAGCGACCATAAGCGAGAATATGCCAGATACGGTCCGGGCGTCCCAGGTCAATAACCGGCATCAGCCCGCCGACCAGTAACGCCGAGACAGTAATGATTTCCGCCATGCGGGTGATGGGGGTGCGCCAGCCGGCATGGGTTACCCGGAGGACGGCGGAGATAACGGTCCCGGCCATGGCAATACCGAGGAAGAAAACGAAGTTCCCGATATAGAACCCCCAGATGACGGTGTCATTCATACCGGTAACTTCAAGCCCGTAATAAATCTGGGTAATATAAGCGTAGGCGCCGAACCCGACTACGGCCAGGAGAACCAGAAGAAAAAGATAGTATGCGGTCCCCGTCTGTACCAGAGGAGTGAGCGCGGTACGTTCCAGGCGCTCATATCTAGTCTCAAAACCTCTGGCCCTCATTCAGAACCACCATCCCAGGGCCAGATGCCTTTCTTTCTCTCCTCCCTTGCCTTACCCCAGTCCCAGGTGGGCCGGTGAAAGGGGCGTGGGTCATCCGGAGTGCGGCCAAACTCCTGCCCATGGCCGGGCAGGTACCACACCCTCGGCTGTGTACCCAGGTCTTCTTTGTAGCGGTAAGCGCTGTTATCATCAAGGAACTTTGACAGTCTGACCACTTCCTGCCCGTTACTGGCGATATCTTCATTCAGGTCACCCATATAGAGCGCCCTCATCGGGCAGCCGGTGACACAATAGGGCAGCCTGCCATCCCGTAAAAAGTGGGCGCAGAACATACATTTAATAACGGTGCCCTTTACTGCCGGGACGGGATAAAGCGGCGAATATTCCGCCAGTGCCGCCTCGGGCGGTAGTTCCGGGGCCCCCCAGTTAAAGAAACGGCGGTGGTAAGGGCAGGCCGCCATACACATTCGGCAGCCGATACAGCGGTTATGGTCGATGAGGACCACTCCGTCTTCATCATGATAGGTGGCGGCTACCGGGCAGACGTTTACGCAAGGAGCGTTTTCGCACTGATAGCAGGGGGTGGGCAGAAAATAAGTGCCGCCGCCGGGAAGTTCTACCTCATAGACTTCAATCCACTGCTGTTCTTTGGGAGCGTAATGTCCCTGAATGCAGGCCTGGGTGCACTGGGGAGGGGTATCAATGGTGACACAGCCTTCGCATTTCTTCAGGTCGATAACCATCACCCAGTCCCTTTTTTTCCGAGGCGGTGAGTTTCTATTATTATCACCGGTTGCCCGGGCTTCCTTTATCACCGGTACCAGTGGGGAGGAAAGCGCCGCCGCCAGCCCCATCGCACCGGCCGTCCGCTTGATAAACTCCCGCCGGTTCAGGCCTTTTTCTTTATTTCGCACAGAATTATCTCCACCTCTGCCGCTAGATTGACCGGACAAACTCAGCTTCCGTGTTTTGTAATCCAGCTATTTCCCGCTCAGCCGGGAAAGACCGGAGAGGGCATTCTGGATGTCTACCGT